>CAYZGY010000311.1:0-3009 GCA_964478085.1 uncultured Planctomycetia bacterium | reverse complement strand
ACGCTCGAGTTCGACTGGGGCTCCGACATGGACCTCCTCTCGATGGAGGTTCGCGAGAAGCTCGATCGCCTCATCCTGCCCGAGGAAGCCGAGGATCCGATCGTCCTGCGCTTCGATCCGAGCCTCGATCCGATCCTGCGCATCGCGCTCTTCGTCCAGCCCGGGCCCGAAGACTCCGTCGAGGACGCCGAGAAGAAGACGGGCGACCCCGAGGTGCTCAAGCGACTCCGTTTCCTCGCCGAGCAGCGCATCAAGCTCGATCTCGAGACGCTCGAGGGAGTCGCTGCAGCGCAGGTGCGAGGCGGCCTCGAGGAGGAGATCCAGATCGACGTCGACCAGGAACGGCTCGCCGCGCTCGGCATCCCCCTCTCGCGCGTGCGCGAGGTCGTCGGCGCGTCGAACGTCAACGCCCCGGGCGGCCCGCTGCGCGGCGAGAGCAGCCAGTACCTGATTCGGATCATCAACGAGTTCCGCAAGCTCGACGACATCCGCGCGCTGACCGTGTTTCACAACTCGGGCGCGTCCGTGAAGCTCGACGACATCGCGGAGGTGCGCTGGGGAGCTCGCGAGCGTGAGGAGATCACGCGGGTCGGAAAGCACGAGGCCGTCGAGATCGCGATCTACAAGCAGGCCGACGCCAACACGGTGATGGTCGCACGTGAAGTTCGCGCGAAACTCGACGAGTGGGATCGAAAGCTCCAAGGCGGCTACGCGCTGACGACGCTCTTCGATCAGTCGGGATTCATCGAGAACTCGGTCAACGAGGTGCGCGACGCGGCGATCATCGGCGGCATCCTCGCGATCATCATCCTCTTCGCGTTTCTGCGCGATGCGCGCAGCACGCTGATCGTCGCGACGTCGATCCCGCTCTCGGTCCTCGCGACGTTTCTCTGCATGTACCGCCTCGACATCTCTCTCAACATCATGTCGCTCGGCGGGCTGACCCTCGGCATCGGCATGCTCGTCGACAGCTCCGTCGTCGTGCTCGAGGCGATCTTCCGAGCGAGACAACGCAAGCTCGGTCGTACGCAGGCGGCGGTCGAGGGAGCGACGGAGGTCGGACCGGCCGTGCTCGCGTCGACCCTGACGACCGTCGCGGTGTTCCTGCCGATCGTCTTTGTCGAAGGCATCGCGGGGCAGCTCTTTCACGATCAGGCGATGACCGTGACGCTGAGTCTCCTCGCGTCGCTGCTCGTCGCGCTCACGGTGATCCCGATGCTGAGCGCAGCGGGCGGTCGCTCGAGCGACACGTCTGACGAGAACGCTGCGGAACGGGAAGCGGCTCCTCCCCCACCGAGCGAGCTTCCGGATGCGATGACGCTCGGCACCCTGTCGCGTGCTTACGACCGCCTTCTGCGCAGCGCTCTCCGCAGGCGCTCGATGACACTCGGTCTCGCGATCGTCCTCTTCAGCGGCTCCGTCTGGTCACTTCGGTGGATCGGCCAGGAGCTCATCCCCGCCCTCAGTCAGGGCGAGTTCCTCTTCGAGGTCAACCTTCCCGAAGGAGCGACGCTCCAGGCGACCGATCAGCGCATCGGAGAGATGGAGGACGCGGCAGCGAGCCTCGGCACGGTCGAGAAGACCTACTCGTCGATCGGGACGCGACTCGTCACGGGCGGCATGTCGCTCAACACGAAAGCCGAGAACATCGGGCAGATCAACGTCGTCATGACCGACCGCGGCGACGACGAGCTCGAGGGCGAGGCGATCGAGTTTCTGCGCCAGAAGTTCGACACGATTCCCGATCTCGAGGTGAAGTTCCATCGCCCCTCGTACTTCAGCCTCAAGACGCCGATCGAGGTCGTCATCTTCGGCGAGGAGCTCTCGGATCTCGAATCCTACTCGCTCGAGATCGTCGAGAAGCTCGAGACGATTCCAGGGCTTGTCGACGTTCGCTCATCGCTCGAGGCGGGCCACCCCGAGCTACAGATCGTCTTCAACCGCGATATCCTCGCCGCGCGTGGCCTCCGACAGGACACGCTGACGGAGGCGCTCCAAGGGCGCGTCGCCGGGGTGGTGCCGACGCGTTTTCAGGAGCCCGACCGACAGATCGACGTCCGCATTCGCAACCACGAGAGCACGCGATCGAGCTCGAACGATATCCGCAATCTCGTCGTCCCGAGCGTCACCGCGGTTCCACTGCGCCTCGGGGAGGTCGCCGACATCGTCGAGTCGCGCGGCCCTGCCGAGATCCACCGTGTCGAGCAGCAGCGCGCGGCAGTGATCACCGCGAACCTCAAGGGGCGCAGCCTCGGAGGTGCGATCACGGATGTCGAACATCTCATCGCCGAGTCCCCGCCAAAGAGGGGCATGTCGACAGAGCTCGGCGGTCAGAACCGCGAGATGAAAGTCTCGTTCGACAGCTTGAAGTTCGTCCTCGCGCTCGCGATCTTCATGGTCTACATGGTGATGGCGTCTGTCTTCGAGTCGTTCGTTCACCCCTTCGTCGTCCTCTTCACGATTCCGCTCTCGCTCGTCGGCGTCGTCGCGGGACTCTTGGCGACGGGCACGACGATCACGGTCGTCGTGCTGATCGGCGGCGTGATGCTCGTCGGCATCGTCGTCAACAACGCGATCGTGCTCATCGACGCGGTCAATCGTTATCGCCGTCGCGGCATGGACAAGCTCGAGGCCGTCGTGCGCGCCGGACACGTCCGTCTGCGCCCGATCCTCATGACGACGCTGACGACCGTCCTCGGCCTTCTGCCGATGGCGATCAGCTGGGGTGAAGGCGCGGAGCTGCGCGCGCCGCTCGCGATCACGGTCGCGTCGGGGCTCTTCCTCAGCACGCTCCTGACGCTCGTCGTGATTCCGGCCGTCTACATGGTCGTCCCGTCGAAGCTCAGCGCGAAGGAGATCGACGAGACTTCCGCGGAGGAGCCGACGCCATGACGCTCCCCGAGCTGGCCATCCGGCGACACGTCACGACGCTGATGATCCTGACCTCGACGGTCGTCCTCGGCGCCGTCGCGCTGACGAGGGTGCCACTCGCGTTCGAGCCGGACATGG
>CAYZGY010000310.1:0-8742 GCA_964478085.1 uncultured Planctomycetia bacterium | reverse complement strand
CAGAACTACGCACCGGCCACCTTCGGCTCCCGAAGCGAGCCGAGTCGCGTCAATCCGCGATAGAGCGCATCGCTCGCCAGCTCTTCGGCTTCTGCCGAGGCGCAAGCCAAGCGGGTGGCCAGCGCGAGCAGACGTGGTGTCAACTCACGAACCAATCGCTCCTGTGCCGCGCTATCGCCGCGGGCGGCTCGTCGAACGAGTTCCGCTTCCAAGATCGCCGGTTCCGTCGGATTCCGTCGAGTCTCGTCTCTTCTCTACCCACTGAGACGATAGCCGAGACGGGGAGGTAAAACCGCCTATCCAGGAATTCCAGCAAAAAACAGCCGCGCTCACTTCTCGAGCAAGAGCTTCTCGTCGATCGGGACGAACCGTGTCGCCGCCTGTTTCAGCGAGGCGGCGCTCAACTCGGCGACTCCGTACGCTTCCGTGGTGACGCCGTGCCTTTGGTGGATCCGCTCGAGCAGCATGTCGAAATCGCCGTCACCGGAAGCGAGCACGACGACGTCGACGTCGGGGGCCGTCTCGACGACGTCGAGCGTGATGCCGACGTCCCAATCTCCCTTCGCCGAGCCATCGCGTCGCTGGAGGAACGGTTTGAGCTTCACCTCGAAGCCGATGTCGCGAAGAGCCTGTTGAAAGCCTCGTTGCTTCGGATCACCTCGGTCGATCGCGTACGCGTTGGCGGCGACGACGACTCGGTCGTTCGTCACTGTTTTCCAAAACGCGCGATAGTCGAAGTAGCGGCCGTAAATCTCCCTCGTCGTGTAATAGATGTTCTGAACATCGACGAAGAGGGCGACTCGTTGCATGTTCGCGCGATTCTCGGGAAGGTCTCGTCTTCTTGATCGGAATCTCACGAAGGGATATCCTCCGCGAGAGGTTCAGGCCGCGATTCTCTCAACACTTTGAAGGCTCTTTCGCGATGCGACAATCCGATTCTGTGCGAATTCTTTCGCTGATCTCGTCAGCGGTCGTGGCGGTCGTGGCGCTCTTCGCGCTGATCTCACCGACCGTTCTCGCCGCCGATGAGAAGAGCGCCGCGAAGCGAGCCAATATCCTCTTTGCATTCGCCGATGACTGGGGCCGCCAGGCGAGCGCTTACGCGAAACACGACGGACCGGGCGGCATCAACGATGTCGCGCGCACGCCGAATTTCGATGCGATCGCGAAGCGTGGTGTCCTCTTTCGCAACGCGTACGTGAACGCTCCGTCTTGCACGCCGTGCCGCAGCTCGCTTCTTTCGGGGCAGCACTTTTGGCGCACGGGGCGCGCGGCGATCTTGCAAGGTGCCGTTTGGGATCCGAAGATCCCGACCTGGCCGCTTCTCCTCCACGAGGCGGGTTATCACATTGGCAAGAGCTACAAGGTCTGGACCCCCGGAACACCTGCTGACGCGGGATACGGTGGGAGGAAGTTCGCTTTCGAGAAGGCCGGGCGTCGCGTCAACGGATTCTCCCAGATGGCCACTCGCAGCGTGAAGAAAGGCGCGCCGGTCGAAGCCGCGAAGAAGATGCTGCTCGAGGAGGTACGAGCGAACTTTCGTTTCTTCCTCGAAGCTCGCGAAGGCGACAAGCCATTCTGCTACTGGTTCGGTCCGACGAACGTTCACCGCAAGTGGACTCGCGGATCGGGCAAGGCACTTTGGGGGATCGACCCCGATGATCTCAAAGGAAAGATGCCGCCCTTCCTGCCCGACGTCCCGACCGTTCGCGAAGACCTCGCCGACTACCTCGGAGAGATCGCGGCGTTCGACGCGCAGCTCGGTGTGCTCGTCGAGGAGATCAAGAAGGCGGGAGAGTACGACGAGACGCTCATCGTCGTCAGTGGCGATCACGGTCCGCCGGGGTTCCCGCACGGCAAGTGCAACCTCTACGACTTCGGTGTCAACGTCTCCCTGGCGATCGCCGGGCCGGGAGTCGCCGGTGGGCGTGTCGTCGAAGATTTCGTGACGCTCCCCGATCTCGCGCCGACCTTTCTCGCGACGGGTGGCGTTCAGGCGCCCGAGGTGATGACCGCACGTGATCTTTGGCCCGTGCTCTCCTCGAAGAAGGGGGGGCTGGTCGATCCGAAGCGGACGCAGGTCTACGTCGGTCGAGAGCGGCACGTCGCGAGAGCGCGCGCGGGGAATCTGCCGTATCCCCAGCGAGCGATTCGCACGAAGGACTTCCTTTTCGTCATCAACTTTCGGCCGGATCGCTATCCCCTCGGCGATCCGTACCGTCTCGATACCGACAAGCCACCGACGACGGAGCAGATGACGCAGAACACGTTCTGCACGCTCCCGGACGAGGACGCCGGCCCGACAAAGGCGTGGATCGTCGATCGTCGCAAGGATCCGAAGTGGAAGAGCTACTACGAGCACGCGTACGGAAAGCGTCCGCGGGAGGAGCTCTTCGATCTCGCGAAGGATCCGCATCAGATGAAGAACGTCGCGGCCGATTCGGCGTATCGGGAGACCGTCGCTGAATTGCGTGCCCGCTTGATGGGCGAGCTCGAGCGCACGGGCGATCCGCGGCTCGTCGACGACGGAAAGTTCTTCGAGACGCCGCCGATGTCGGGCGAGTGGAAGCGTCCACGACGCTGATTCACGAGGCCTCCCGACTCGGGCCGTTTCGGTACGATTCGGAGCACGACGTCCATCTTGCGCTGAGAATTCCAACGCCCTCGATCTGTTGCTTTTCGTTCGCTTCCCATGGACACGATCCTCCATCAATGGAGTGTCCAAAGAAACCGTAGGCCTACCCAAGATGCAGCACGCGGCGATCGAGTCCGAACTCGAGATGCTCAAATCGATTCTCGTTCGGTAGTCCGTGAATTCTTCGGTTATCCTGGCGTCAGCCTGGCTCGCTGATCGTCGTGCGCCACGCTGATGCGAGGATTTCGATGAAAAAGACTGCTGTCGCGCTCTTCTCTGCGCTTTCGATCTTTCTTTCGCCGCTCGCCGCCAATGACACTGCGGCCGAGAAGAGCGAGTCGGACGGCTTCCGTCCTCTCTTCAACGGCAAGGACCTCAGCGGTTGGACGCCCGTCAACACCGCGCCGTCGACGTGGTCCGTGCGGGACGGCATGCTGATCTGCTCGGGCAAGCCGATCGGAGAGCTGCGCACGACGCGCATGTACCAGAACTTCATCATGGAGCTAGAGTGGCGGCACATGAAGCCACGCGGCAACGCGGGAATCTTCGTCTGGGCCGATGACATCACCGCGCGCGGGCAGCCCTTCCACCGAAGCATCGAGGTGCAGGTTCTCGAGAACGCGTACGGCAACACGCGCGGCTACACGACGCACGGCGATATCTTTCCGATCCACGGCGCGAAGATGACGCCGATCAACGGACGCGGCGGGAGTCGCGCGTTCCCGACGGAGAATCGATCGAAGCCGAGCCCCGAGTGGAACCACTACCGCATCACGTGCGTCGACGGTGAGATCTCGCTCGCCGTCAACGGCAAGGTCGTCACGCGCGGGAAAGACTGTTCGCCGCGCAAGGGCTACATCTGCATCGAGTCCGAAGGCGGCATCGTCCACTACCGCAACATGCGGATCAAAGAGTTGCCCGGGAAGCCCGTGCCGAAGGAGCACGTCGCAATCGCGGCGCGCGGTTACGGTTGTCTCTACACGGGCGTCGATTTTTCCGGTTGGAAGATCCCCGAGGCGGGGGGGGCGCTGTGGAAGTCGAAGGACTGGGTCTTCGGCTATACGGGCGGCGCCGACTCCGAGGGCCGAGCGATCGAGACGGAGCGGACGTTCAGCGATTTCGGATTCATTCTTGATGTCCGCCTCAACGCGAAGAGCGCACCCGCCGTGCTCCAGCTTCGAGGTTCGGAGAAGCTCTCGGTTCGTATCGACCCGAGCTCCGAGGAGCTCGGGCTCGTGAAGAAGGGACGCGGTTGGAACCGGCTCGAGGGGACGGTGAAGGGCGATCGTTTCTCGCTGAGCGTCAACGGTCGCGAGATCTTCAGGGATCGCAAGATCGAGGGAGCTCCGGCGAAGGGGCCGATTCGAATCGTGCCGACGGGGAAGATCGACTTCGCGAATCCCTATTGGCGTTCGCTCGTGCCGAAGAGCTCGCTACGGCGCCTCTGATGCTCGAATCACCACGATCCAGCCTCGGTCGTCGGGTGGCGTGAGACGCACGCGACGATCTCCCTCGAGCTCTCCGCCGGTGCCGCTCGCCGTTCTCAGGTCGATCCACGTCAGCTCGAGCTTCTTCGGCGCCTTTCTCAGGTCGAGACGAACCTCGCCGCCTGCGGGGAAGTAGACGACGTAGCTCTCGCCCTTCTTCGCGGCGGCGTACGCTTCGTTGGCCGTTCGCTTGTCGAGCAGCTTCTCCGCCGGTTCGAGATCCCAGAAGTCGACGAAGGCCTCGACTTGGCGAAGTGATCGCAGGTGCTGCTGAGCGAGCTTCGAGAGCCCGAGTCCCGAATCGGGTCGATGGAATCGAGCCGACGCAGCGCCGCCGAGGACGTGGCGCCAGAATCTCTCGACTCCGTCCTGGTCGCTGTGACCGAACTTGTTGCCGCTCGCGCCGTAGGTCTTTACCGTGTTGATCGGCCGGGCGACGTCCTCGATGCGACGGCGGACCCACTGAAAGTTGTCCCAGTGCGTCTGCCCCTTCTGGTGGTTGTTCTGCGAGACATCGATGAAGTCGTAGAGTTCGCGGTTGTCGATCGTGCGTCGGTGCTGCGGGCCGCGCAGGTTCCAGTCGTCCCACATTTGGGTGATCGCGACCTCGACGTCCTCGGACGCCGCGCGCTCTCGGACGTATCTGGCCCAGTACTTCGCCCACGCCGCTTCGCCCGAGGTCTCATTGTCGATGCAGTAGAGCACGTGGTTGTGGCGAAGCGAGATATCGAGCAGCTTGTCGACGTATCGGCGCTGGTAGCGAAGGAGGGGCGAATTGTCTCGCTGCTTCGGGGTCGTGAAGAAAAACGGCTGAACGTTCGCGCCCGGGTGCTTCGGGTAGTCCTTCGCGAGCGTCGACGATTCGCTGTCGTAGTTGACGTTGTTCGCGGGGTTGTACGGATGGACCTTCCACGGTTCACGCGAGTAGTCGAAGCGGTCCCAAATCTCGATCTGGACGATGATCTTCTTTTCGGCGGTCAGGCGGAGGAGAGTGGCGAAACGTCGCCAGTACTCGTCGTTCCAGCGTTCGAGGTCGTATCGGCCGTTCTCGAGACGGTGGTAGGGATAGACCTCGAAGCCCTTGTCGGGGCGGTCGCTCATCGTGTTGCGGATGTAGTTTCCGCCGAACCTCTGAAGGAGCGCCAATTGCCGGCGCAGCTTCTCGTCGGGCCACTGGAAGAGGTTGTCGTCGTCCGTTCCGCCGGCGAGGAGTGTCGGTCGGCCGTCGTGCTGCCAGTAGAAGCCGTTCTTCGAGTACGGTCGGATGCGGCGAACGTTCGTGTTGAACCTCGCGAGCGAGCTGCGCGCGCGAACCGGGTCGTCACTCGATATGGAGTCCGGACGATGCTGCGCGAGTCGGGCGATCTCCTCGGGGGATCCGTCGCTGCCGTTGATGTGGATCCAGACGCCGAGCTCGCGCGTATTCTCGACGAGCTTCTTGTCGCTGAGCCACTGCGGCCAGAGCCGCAGGAACTCGACGTTCGCATCGGCGAAGTCTCGGATTTCGCCCGGCGTGGCGGGTAGGCCGATCTGCCAAGACTTCGGAAGCAGCTCTCGAAAGCGCTTCGCTTGTCCGACGTTTCTCACGCCGATGATCGTCCGATCCGAATAGCCCGACGCGCGCACTTCCCGCACGACACGTTCCAAAAACTCGGCGCCCGTCTCTTTGAGGTCGAGCAGGACGTCAGCGCGGTTGCGACACGCCGCGAAAATTTCCGCGAGCGTCGGAACTCTCTCGGACGCGTAGCGCGGGTCGAACCAAGCTCCCGCATCGTACTGGCGAATCTCGGCCAGGGTCTTGTCGCCGGCGCGGCCCGTTCCACTGGTCGTTCGGTCGATCGTCTCGTCGTGGAGAGCGACGAGCACACCGTCTTTCGTCGTTCGAACATCGACTTCGACCACGGTCGCGCCGGACTCGATGCCATACCGTACGGCGGCGAGCGTGTTCTCTGGTCGCAGCGCGCTCGCGCCTCGATGTGCGATGAGGTGAGCGGGGGAGAAGACCTCGTCGCCGGCTGGTAGAGCTGCGGTCGTAAGGATCGGGACGGCGAAGAAGGAAGCGAGTCGAATCAGCGTTCGCGGTCTCATGGCGGCTCCGGTTGGTCCTGGGCAGTCCAAGCTAACAGACGAAGCGGCTTCGAGGTACGCCTCGAGGGATTTCGCTTGGATAAAAGTGGTTGAATTGGGATCTCTTATTCCACTCTTGATTCAGGATCTCGAGACGGGAGAGCTCCGCATGGTATCCGGCTCGCCTCGCAAGTCGCACCGTCGCTCTTTCCGGTCGTCCGGGACGGCCCTCCTTCTCGCAACCCTCGTCTTGACGTCGTACTTCGCGATTCCGGCGTTCTGTCCGCGAGACGAGACGGGTGATCCGATTCGCAAGAAGAGCTCGCCGAAGGACGACTTCGAGAAGGCCGCGATCGCTGCGCTAAAGAAGGGAAAGTCGTACCACGAATCTGTTCTTTCACCTTCGCAAGTTGTGGCCACTGAACCTGTGCGCGTTAGCGTACTACGTCCAATGCACATGAGGCGATGCTCGAGGCCGCTACTCTTCGAGGACGAAGAAAGGAGCTGGCCGAGAAACAGCGTAGGTCGATCGTGGCGCCTGCGGAACGCTCCGCCAGCGCGAAGTCCAAGGACTTCAACAAGCG
Source organism: uncultured Planctomycetia bacterium (assembly GCA_964478085.1). Taxonomy (GTDB): domain Bacteria; phylum Planctomycetota; class UBA8108; order UBA8108; family UBA8108; genus CAYMLL01. The sequence goes on along the minus strand of CAYZGY010000310.1, from coordinate 1,969 downwards.
CACGGAAGCCGGTGAGCCGGTTCATAGCTTTCGGACGTTGCTGAACGACCTGAGAACTCTCACCAAGAGCCGAGTGTCGCCAAGTTCGAAGCACGTCGTCCTCTTGCGTAGCCCGTCGGATGTCGGCACACTGCCTCTTGACAGTCCGTTGAAGAAATCGATTCGTCTCGCTCGACCACTCGAAGCACTTCTTCAACAGGCTGCTCAACGGATCCCATCCCGTCGATGGACGTGTCGAAAAAGGGCCGCTAAGAGAAACCGAGAAGTCGCGTGCGCCTGTTTGTCGGTCGAGTTCTGTTCTTCGTACCTGCGCTCGTGCTCGCGCTTGCGGGCACGACGGCCGTGGCCGATGACGTTTCGCAGGTCCTTTCCCGCAAGCTCCTCGACGAAGACGTCGTCAAGCGCACGGTAGAAGAGCTCGTCGTGCCGCGAATCTCGAAGCTCGCGTTTTCCGATTCGAAGAGCGAGTTTGTCGCGGAGGCCGAAGCGCTTCGTGGGCGCGTCCTCGACGAGGTGATCTTCCGTGGTTGGCCCGATGCGTGGCGGAAGCACGAGACGCGCGCGCGTTGGCTCGAGGATCAGACGATCGAAAGAGGCGCGGGCGAGAGCGGCGCCGGCTATCGCATTCGCAAGCTGCGCTACGAGCCCTTTCCAGGGCTGTGGATTCCCGCGCTCCTTTACGAGCCGACGGAGCTTTCGGGAAGCGTTCCCGTCGTTCTCAACGTGCACGGGCACGAGCGCAAGCTCGGGATGGCAGCGCCGTACAAGCAGGCGCGTTGTATCAATCTCGCCAAGCGGGGTTTCCTCGCGCTCAGTCTCGAGTGGTACGCGACGGGCGAGCTGCCGCGCTCGGACTACGAGCACAATCAGATCTGCCTCTTCGACGTCTGTGGGCGCAGCGGCATCGGGCTCTTCTACGTTGCTCTACGAGGCGGGCTCGACGTCCTGCTCGCCCATCCGAACGCCGACCCGAATCGTACGGCCGTCACCGGACTCTCGGGTGGGGGGTGGCAGACGATCCTTCACGCATCGCTCGATGAGCGCGTCCGAGCGTGCGCGCCGAACGCCGGATACATCGGCCTTCGGCCGCGCGTCGAGAACACGTCCGACCTCGGTGACCTCGAGCAGAACCCGACCGACCTCTCCGCGATCGCCGACTATCCTCTGCTCACTGCGTTGATCATTCCGCGTTCGGCGCTGTTGATCTACAACGAGCGCGACAACTGCTGCTTCGCCTCGCACCGAGCTCGTCCGTCCGTCTACGATCCCGTTCGACCACTTTATGCGCGGCACGCACCTTGGGCCGAATTCTCGTACTACGAGAATGTGTTCCCGGGTACGCACAATTACGAGCGAGACAATCGTCAGGCATTCTATCGTTTTCTCAACCGGCAGTTTCTTCTGCCGCGCGAGCGGATCGACGAGGAGATCGACAGCGCTGCGGAAATCTTGCCGCAAGAGAAGCTCAGCGTCGGGCTGCCGCCGGGAAACGAGACCTTTGCCTCGATCGCTCGACGACTCGTGCGCAGAATCGAAAAGCTGCGGCCGCCGAATTCCGCGATGAGTCGCGAAGAGATGCTCGAAGAATTGCGCGAGGTTTTGCGGCTGCGCCCGGCGAAGGTCCAGAGCGCGAAAGCGGCGGGGCGTGGGTTCGTCCTCTCGCTTGACACGGGTTGGACTCTTCCCGTCGTCGAGGTCGGGCCGCGCGCGCGGGACGCCGGCGAGACGGTGATTCTCGTCGGCGACGGCGGCAAGGCCGCTCAAGTCGAGTGGGCGAAGAAGGAGATCGCGCGCGGTGCACGCGTCGTCGCGATGGACTTTCTCTTCCACGGTGAGTGTCGCGCGCAGAGACCGACGCGCTGGCAGACGGCGATGATGCTCGCGACGATCGGCTTGCGCGCTGTCGGTGAGCAAGTCGCGCAAGTGCTCGCGGTCGCCGATTGGGCGAAGGCGCGCCACGGCTCGAAGG
>CAYZGY010000309.1:1277-8757 GCA_964478085.1 uncultured Planctomycetia bacterium | reverse complement strand
AACGTGTGACGGCCGTAGCGATCCCGCAATTCCGGCTTCTCCTTCGATAGGTCGTTCGTCTCGGGGCGGTCGACCTTCATGTCGTAGAGTTGCCACTCCCCTTTGTGCGCGGCGACGAGCTTCCAGCGTCCTTGACGCATGGCGCGGTTTCCTTCGTGCTCCCAGTAGAGCGCATCGCGCTCGATCGGCTTGTTCCCGAAGGCGGGGACGAGGCTCTCTCCTTCGAGCGGCCAGATCTTGCGGCCGCCGAGCTCCTTCGGGTACTTGGCGCCCGAGAGCTCGAGGCACGTCGCCATCAGATCGATGAGGTGAGCAGGCTGCGCGCGCAGTGCGCCCTTCTCGCGAATCTTGCGAGGCCAGTGCGCGATGAGCGGCGACGCGATGCCGCCTTCGTGCACCCAGTGCTTGTAGCGACGGAACGGCGTGTTCGAGGCGTTGGCCCAGCCACGTCCGTAGGTCAGGAAGTAGCCTTCCTTCGTGCCGAGCTGCTTCGACGGCCCGCCACCGAAGATGCCGCCCTCGGCGCAGCCGCCGTTGTCCGCGAAGAAGAGGATCAAGGTGTTGTCGAGCTCGCCGAGCTCCTCGAGCGTCTTGACGAAGCGTCCGATGTTCTGATCCATGCGGTCGACCATCGCCGCGTAGATCGCCATGCGGTAGTCGAGGTCCTTGCGGCGCTTCTCGGGAACGTCTTTCCACGCGGGAGCATCACGCTGGGTCATCTTCCACGACTCGTCGATGATCCCGAGCTCGACCATCTTCGCGAGGCGACGTTCGCGAAGCTCGTCCCAGCCTCCGAGGTACTTGCCGCGGTACTTGGCGATGTCCTCGGGCCACGCGTGCATCGGCCAGTGCGGGGCGGTGTAGGCGAGGTAGAGGAAGAACGGCTTGTCGGCTTTCTCGGAGACGCTCTTCTTCGACCCCTTCCCTTTGCGAATCGCACGGACGAAGTCGATGGCGTAGTCGGTGAACGCATCGGTCGTGTAGTACTCTTCGGGCGGCTTGACCGGCGTGCGATTGCGCGACAGGAGCTTGTCGGGCTTCGGACGGAAGAAGTTGCTCGCTCCGCGAACGATGCCGTAGAACTCGTCGAAGCCGCGATCGACCGGCCACATGCCTGCGAACGTGCCGACGTGCCACTTGCCGCTCATCAGCGTGTGGTAACCCGCCGGCTGGAGCGCCTCGGCGATGGTCACGCAGTCGCGATTGAGGAAGCCGCGGTAACCGGGATGACCCGTGTCGAACGGCATCTTCGTGTTCTCGCTCGTCATGTGCCCGATGCCCGCTTGATGCGCGTAGAGTCCCGTGAGCAGCGAGGCACGGGTCGGGCAGCAGCGTCCCGTGTTGTAAAACTGGGTGAATCGGAGACCGTTCGCCGCGAGCCGATCGAGGTTCGGCGTGTCGATCTCGCCGCCGTAGCAGCCGATGTCCGAGTAGCCCATGTCGTCCGCCATGATCAAGACGATGTTGGGGCGATCGTCGTCGCCGAGGGCTTTCGCGATCGGCAGTGCGACGAGGGCGGGCAGGAGGACGGACAGGAGGACGGTCGAGAGGCGAAGCATGCGGGATCGGCTCAGGGTCGCGAGGATTCGAGGCGGAAGGAAACCGCGTCTCTTGTTTCTACTCCTCGTTTCGACGCATCTCAAGCGTTCGCCAGGACTTCGATCGACGTAGTCCTTGCGTTTCGACGCGTCGAGGCGGAACATCAGCCGATACGCCAAGTTCTGAAAGCGCGGGAGATTTCGATGTCGGCGGAGGTTCGCCAGGGATTCCGAGCTCGTTCGAGCTCCGTGTACGTTTTCGTGTCGGTCTTGTTCGCGTCGAGCTTGTTGTCTGCGATCGCGACCGCGCAGGACGTGATCATCAACGAGATTCACTACGACCCCGAGGACAACACCGCGCGTACGGAGTTCGTCGAGCTTCACAACCGCTCGAACGCGCAAGTCGATCTTTCGGGCTGGTTTTTCTCGAACGGCATCCGATTCGTTTTCCCGATCGGTGCCAGGATCGGTCCCGGTCAGTACCTCGTCGTCGCTCAGGACGTCGACGACTTCCGATCGGCGTTCGGGTTCACTCCGGATTTCGGTCCTTACGACGGGCGTCTCTCGTCCGACGGGGAGACGGTGACGCTTCGGAGCGTCGAGGGGGTGACGGAAGATCGCGTCGACTACGGCGTCGGCTTTCCGTGGCCCGTCGCTTCGGCGGGTGAAGGCGCGTCGATGGAGCTGATCCATCCCGATCTCGACAACGATCTGGGAAGCAGCTGGCGCGCTTCGGGTTTCACCGCCGGGGCTCCGATCGATCCCGTCTACTTCCTTCGTTCAGAGTCACGGGATTGGAGGTATCGCAAGGGGACGTCCGAGGCCTCGAACCCATCGCACCTCTGGCGCCAGCCCGGATTTGCCGAAGACGGATCGTGGCAGACGGGACGCGCCGGATTCGGCTACGGCGACAACGACGACAACACCGTCCTCAACGACATGCGAGGCAGGTACACGAGCGTCTACCTTCGCCACACGTTCACGATCCCCGACGTCGACGAGATCCCGGGTGCGCTGCGAGTGCGTGTCTACGTCGACGACGGCTGCATCGTGTACCTCAACGGGGTCGAGGTGGCTCGATTCTACGTCGGCATCGGAGTGACTTCACACGACGACACGGCACAGAGTCACGAGGCCTCCTGGGAAGACATCGACGTGCCGAATCAGGGAGTCCTCTTCGGCACGGGTGAAAACCTGATCGCGATCCACGCGTTCAATCAATCGATCGACTCGAGCGACTTCTCGATCGACGCCGAAGTCTTGATCCCGGGCAGCGACGGACAGTCGTCGGGACGACCGACGCCGCGCACGCGAAACTCCATCTACTCCGAGGACGCCGCGCCGCAGATTCGTCAAGTCGGGCACGACCCGATCGAGCCTCCGGCGGGAACTCCGATGCGAGTCTCGGCGAAGGTCACCGACCCCGAGGGGGTAGAGAGTGTCGCGCTCGAGTACCAGATCGTCGAGCCCGGCGATTACATCCCCGCGTACTTGCCTCATTCGCTCAGCGTACTGAACAGCGATCCGCATCGGCCGCACGAGAGGAATCCCGAGTTCGACGATCCCGACAACTGGCGGACGGTCGAGATGCTCGACGACGGTAGCGGTATCGATCTGACGGCGAACGACGACGTCTTCACGGCGCTCGTCCCAGGGCAGACGAATCGTACGCTCGTGCGTTATCGCATCACGGTGACGGACACCGAGGGCAACTCGGCCAAGGCGCCGTTTCCTGATGATCCCTCGCTCAACTTCGCGGCGTTCGTCTACGACGGGGTTCCGTCGTACCGGACGACACGTCGGAGCATTCAGCCTGCCGGCGCTGGGTACACGTATCCTCAGAGCGTGATGAAATCTCTTCCCGTTTATCACATCATCACGCGCCGCCAAGACGCCGTGACGTGCATCGCGGCGTCGAGCTCTCTGCAGATTTCGCAGGGTCGCGAGGCGCGCTTCATCGAGAACTGGGAAGCGTGTGTCGTCTACGATCGCGAGGTGTACGATCACGTTCGTTACCGCCTCCGTGGCGCGAACGGTCGGTATCAGGTGCCACCCGGAACTCCGAGCGGGGCCTCGGGCAAGCGTCACTGGAGGTTCCAGTTCAACAAGGGGAATCACTTTCGCGCGCGCGATCGTTTCGATCGGCCCTATCCGACGCGTTGGCGAATCCTCAACACGGGTCGCATGTTCGGAAATCGGATCGACGGCAATTGGGGACTCGGCGATCAGGTCAACGACGAGATCTATCGAGCCTACGGGATCCCGGCACCGTTCGGTCACTCGTTCCACTGGCGCATGATCGACGGCCGCGACGAGGCTCCGGGCGGCGCCGACGGACAGTACCAGGGAGATTTCTGGGGCATCGCGCGAGCGTTCGAGAACTACGACGTTCGCTTCCTCGACGCGCACGGTCTTCCGAAGGGCAATCTCTACAAGCTCGTCAATCAGACGACGAACGGGAGCGACCAGCAACGCTACCAAGCGCCCGACGCGGTGACCAACGCGCAGGATCACAACAACATCGAAGGCCAGCTTCGATCGTCGAAGAGCTCGCAGTGGCTCCTCGATCACGTCAACTACGATGCCTGGTATCGCTACCACTCCATCGCGCAGGCGATTCGGCACTACGACTACTGGCCTTCCGCGAACAAGAACTCCACGTGGTACTTCGAGCCCGACTACCGCTCGGGGAACTCGTTCCTCGGGCGCATGTGGACGCTTCCGTTCGACACCGACGCGACCTGGGGACCGACCTGGAACGCAGGGCACGATCGTCCCTACGACGCGATCTACTCGAACGGTGGCAAGCCGGACTTTCAGCGCGACTACCGCAATCACATCCGCGAGGTGCGCGATCTGCTCTGGCAGCGCGACCAGCTCGAGATCGTCATCCGCCAAGTCGGTTCGTTCATGGACCAGCTCGACGAAGCCGACACGGACCGATGGAAGGACGCGCCGGCGGCCGAAGGGCGACAGTACTTCTCGTCTTCCGCACAGAGAACCGTGGCGCTCAAGGCGGCGGACATGATCCGGTTCGCCTTCACGGGCGGCTCTTGGCCCGGAGGGAGCGTCGGCGGCGGAGGGCGCGCGAGATTCCTCGACAGCTTCGCCGACGGGCCGGACGCCAACCTCATGCCACGTCGCCCGACTTGCAGCTACGCCGGTCCGCCGGGCTTTCCGACCGATCGATTGACGTTCACGTGCTCCTCGTTTTCGGACCCGCAGGGGGCCGGGAACTTCGGTGCGGTCGAGTGGCGTATCGCCGAGGTCGCGCCGATCGCCTCGCCTCAGTCGACGAGTCTCTCGAGTCCGATCTGGCGCGCGGCGCCGCTTCCTCTCGAGATCACGCCGGTCTGGGAGAGCGGCGAGATCAGCCCCTTCGCGAACTTCGTGCAGATTCCCGTCGGCCTCGCGGCTCCGGGTCGCGAGTACCGCGTTCGCGTTCGCATGAAAGACTCGACGGGACGCGTCTCGCACTGGTCGTCACCCGTCTCGTTCACGGCGGGGGGGCCCGCCGGGGTCGTCGACGGGCTCGATTCGTTGCGCATCACGGAGATCATGTACAACCCGGTCGGAGGAGCCGACTACGAGTTCGTCGAGCTCCTCAACATCGGGGATCGACCACTCGACCTGAGCCTCGTGTCGTTCGTGGACGGCATCCAATTCGACTTCGCCGGATCCGAAGTCGAGGTGCTCAACCCGGGCGAGTACGTCGTGATCGTGCGAGACCTCTTCGTCTTCGGCCATCGATACGACACGAGCGAAATTCGCATTGCGGGAGAGTACGGCGGCCGCCTCGACAACGGGCGGGACCAGCTGCGTCTCCAGCTCGGTGAAGGTCTCGCGATTCACGACTTCGCGTACGAGGACTGGTTTCCCGATACGGACGGGCAAGGGCGTTCGCTCGAGATTCGCGACGTCCGAGCCGACCCGAGCACCTGGGGACAGTCCTTCCAGTGGAACTCGAGTGCGGAGCTGCACGGATCGCCCGGTCGCGCGCCGAGCGGCAATCCGATCGACGGCGGATTTCGCCGCGTCGGCGACGTGAACGGCGATCGGCGCGTCGACATCTCGGATGCTGTCCGCATCGTTCGCATCCTCTTCGCGGGGCTCGCCGTCGAGCTGCCGTGTGAAGGAGAGGATATCTCCAGTGGTGGAAACGCGATTCTTCATGATACGAACGGTGACGAGATGGTCGACATGTCCGACTCGCTCTACCTGCTCAACTATCTCTTCGGTGGTGGACCGGAGCCGATCGGCGGGGAGGAGTGTGGACGAATCGTCGGGTGCTCGGACGAGTGCGAGTTTTGAGGGGGGAGTCGAAGAGCGCTGATCGCTTCGATGGAGTCGTTGGTCGCCGGACGTCGATCGAGCTTTGCGTCGCGTCGGGCGTGGTGATGGTTTTGGTTGTCTTGGCGTCGCTCGCGAGGGCGGCAGATACCGCCGAGACCACGCATCGGGCAGAGTCGAGTTCGCAGCAGACGCCAAACGTGCTCCTCATTTGCGTCGACGATCTGCGTCCCGAGATCGGCGCCTTCGGAGCGAAGCACGTCCGAACGCCCAATATCGACAAGCTCGCGGCGACGGGGCGGCCCTTCGCTCAGCACTTCGTCCAAGTGCCGACGTGCGGAGCGTCGCGTTACGCGCTCTTGACGGGAGAGCGACCGAAGAGCCGGGAGTCTCTCGGCAACGGAGCGTTCAGCTTGCTGTCTCGCGAGCGCGGTGAGGCTCCGGAGTCCTTTCCCGAGCTCTTTCGCCGAGCCGGCTATCGGACCGTATCGATCGGCAAGATCAGCCATCTGCCGGGCGGCGTCCGCTATCGCAAGTAGGGCGCCGGGCAGGGGGAGGCCGACCCCGAGATGCCGCACAGCTGGGACGAGGTCGGGCTCGACGCGGGCAAGTGGAAGGACGGCTGGTCGGCGTTCTTCGGATACGGAGGCGGAACGGGTCGAGAGCGTGGTGTCTCCAGGGCGTACGAGTCGATGGATGTCGACGACGAGGGCTATCCCGATGGGCTGATCGCGCGACAAGGCGTCGAGGCGCTCCGCAAGCTCGCGAAGGGTCGTCGAGAGAAGAAGCAGCCCTTTCTGCTCGCCGTCGGCTTCTTCAAGCCGCACCTTCCGTTCAATGCGCCGAAGCGTTACTGGGACCTCTACGATCGCGAGAAGGTTCCGCTCTCGCCTTGCCCGATGCCTCCAACCGATGTCGACTCGAAGCTCGCGCTTCACAGCTCGGGCGAGCTGTTAGGCAACTACGGAACTCACCCGAAGGGCAAGACCGCGAACGCGGAGTACGTGCGCACGCTCAAGCACGCCTACCTCGCTTGCGTGAGTTACGCCGACGCTCAGATCGGCAAGGTGCTCGACGAGCTCGATCGGCTCGAGCTTCGAGAGGAGACGATCGTCGTCCTCTGGGGAGACCACGGTTGGCATCTCGGCGATCTCGGGATCTGGGGCAAGCATACGGCGTTCGAGTGGTCGCTCCACAGCCCGCTGATCATCCGCGTGCCGGGTCAGAAGCAGGCCGGCGTGGCGACCCGCGGGCTCGTCGAGACGCTCGACGTCTACCCGACGCTCGCAGCGCTCGCGGGGCTCGAGGCTCCCGACGGCCTCGGTGGGCGCGACGTTTCACGGCTCATCTCGGATCCGGCGAGGCCGGGCAAGGACGCGGCCTTCGGGTACTGGCGCCGCGGCGGTGCCGTCGCGACGACGATCCGTACGGAGACGCACCGTTTCGTGCGGTGGACCAAGGGGGCTGAGCGCGTCTCGTTCGAGCTCTACGATCGGCGTGTAGATCCTTTCGAGACGAAGAACATCGCCGCGCAACACGGCGAGCTCGTCGAGCAGCTCGAGCGACGTCTCGAGAGCCCGTGATTCACGGAGCTTTCTGATTCACGGAGCTTTCTGATTCACGGAGCTTTCTGATTCACGGAGCTTTCTGAT
>CAYZGY010000309.1:0-1177 GCA_964478085.1 uncultured Planctomycetia bacterium | reverse complement strand
TCACGGGGTCGTTTACGAATCTCGCCGCAATCGGGTTACAAAGCCGAAAATCGGAGAGGCTCTCTTCGCGATCGCGTGGGAGACGATCGAGACGGGCGTGAAGTATCGTCTGCGCGTCTCGCTCGAGCGGGCGATCGACGATCACCGGCGTTCACGGGCGGCGATCGAGCTCGACTCGTCGGACGATCGATCGACGCCGTTGGGAAGGCTCTACGTCACGGCGAGCTTCGCGCGCGCGCGTTAGGAGCCGCCCTCGGTCTCGGACGCAGCCGTCAGCTGCTCGTCGATGGTGGCGGACGATGAGCGCGACGCAGAGGAGGACGAGTCCACCGGCGAGCGAAACCGCGAGGTTGAGCAACGTCGCCTGACGGTCGTGCCTCACGCGAATCTCGAGCAATGACCACCCACACGCGTTTCGGCGTCGGGTGTCCCCATCCTGAGGAATGTCTTGTGTGTTGCTTCGCGTTGACTTCCCCGCACACCTTTCCGGGACATTGAAACCGTCCGGGAAAGATTCGGTCAAGGCGGTGAAGAATCGTAGTTAGCGCCAGTCGGCCGAGATGTCCTTCGTCTCGAGCTGGCTGCGGATGCGCCACTCGCGCAACACGGCCAGAAGCTCGTTCTTCTTGTCTACAGAGGCCGGGTCGTCCCAGAGGTTCTTCACCTCGTCGGGATCGTTGACGAGGTCGAAGAGCTGCCCGAAGGGCTCGTCGAGGAAGTGGACGAGCTTCCACGAGTCGTTCCGGACCATCGTCATGAACTCGGCGTCCGTCAGGATACCGTCGCGAGCCTGCTCCGCGAAGACGTAGTCGCGACCGGGCCAGGCCGGCTCGGCACACACGAGAGCCCGGAGCAGCCAGCGTGCCACGAGAACGGCCCGCGGGGTGACACCCCCCACCACGACGATACCCCGGCCAGCTCGAGGATCGCCGGGCCGATGTCCATCTGTTGGCAGAGCGCCGAGACCTCGCGACCCTGATCGAATCGTCCCGGGCTGCTGACGAGAAGCGGGACGCGCGTAATCAGGTCGTACATCGTCCACTTCTGGCTGTGACCGTGATCGGTCAAGCAGTCGCCGTGGTCCGACGTGAAGATGACCACGGCGTTCTCGAGGTAGCCTTGCTTCTCGAGCGCCTCGAGGATCTGTCCGACCTTCTCGTCGATCATCGTCATGTTC
>CAYZGY010000308.1:0-8771 GCA_964478085.1 uncultured Planctomycetia bacterium | reverse complement strand
GGCGATCGCAGTATGTCTGAGGGGCAGATTCTTTCCTATGCTGTCCAGGATTGGACGTGAGGTACTCGAACGAGTTCGACAAGAGGTTGCCGTTGTTGTCGTACGTGCGCGTCTGAGGACCGATGGCCCGCGCGATGCCTCCATCTCGGTGATACGCAAGGACGTGGACTCCGTCGACGCGTACGACCCGACCTCTCTCGTCGCGCACGAAGGTGTATCCGCTCTCACAGACTCGGTCGTCGCCGGACGGCGAGAAGCATTGAGCGACCCCAGCGATATCGCCACGCTCGTTCCACGTGTAGTCGAAGGTGCGGGCGTCTCGCCACTGAGCGTCTGTGTCCGCGTCGTCGGGCCAATCGTACTTGGCGTTTCGTAGCAGACCGCGACCGTCGAAGTCGAAGGTGTACGAGGCCTCGTATCCCTCCGGGCCGACGTTCCTCGCCTCGATGCGCTCCGCTTCGTCGAATTCTCCGCTCCAGTCGTAGAGGGGATCCACCGGCGACCATGCCTCGCGCACGTCGCCACGATGCTGAGCGCCCCACTGGTTCCGTGTTCGTCGAGATCCTTCTCCGGCGTGGTAACCGGCATGACGAACGACGCGATTCGCCGAGCCGTTCCGTCTCGCGTACTCGAAGTGGCTCTCTGCGATCTTGTCGACACCTTGGTACCAGAGACGCGCAAAGACCCTCTCTCCGCTCTCACGGGAGAAAAGATCCGTGTGGCCCTCGACGAGCCGCCCGTTCGCGTCGAAAACGTTTCGTACGCGATACGGAGCCCACGCGAGAGCACCCGTCGGCTCCACGATCAACGTGTCGTCGCGACGAATTCCGTCGGCATCGGTGTCTCGCTCGTAGCGGAGAACGTAGGACGCATCGATGTGCGAGCTGCACGGAGGAAGTCCGTCGTCGCCCGGACACTCGGTGCAGACGCGCGTCTCTTCTCCAACGATGCGACCGAGAGCGTCGAAGCTCTGATCGACTCGCGTCCGGCAGGCGCCGTTCGCGTCTCGTGTGACAACTCTCGTCGGCGAGACCCCCGAGCAGCCACACGCGGCCTCCTCGCTGTACTCGTACGAGACGTGCGTCGGCCCGGCCACGTGCGGAGCCGGAGTCACGAAGACGTCGTTGAGTACGCCCGGCCGTCTCGAGTCGTATCGATTCTCGATGACCGAACCGTTCGGGTCCGTGGTCGCGACCACACGATCCGCGAGATCGTATTCGTAGCGATACTTGTCGTTCTCGGAAATCGCCTCACCGTCGATTTCACACCACTCACCGCTCTCCTCGTCGACCGTGCAGACACCTGGGAGAACGATGAACTCGACGCGCCCGTGACCGTACGGATCGCGAAGAAAGAGCTTCGAGACTCTCTGGTTCGGATCCGCGGGACTTGCAGTCGTCTGGGCGAGGACGCGCCCGCGCAGATCGTGCAGGTAGCTTGTTCGCTTCCAGGTGCCTGCGGCACGGTCGATGAGCTCGCGTGTCTCGACGACGTTTCCGGCAAGATCGAACACGGTCCTCGTCTCGAGCCCGAGATCCGAGAAGATCTCACGCCGCACACGACCGAACGAGTCGGGGAAGAAGTATCGAGAGCGGCCAGCCACGGTCTCGGAGAGACGGCGACCCCGCGCGTCGTACGTGTACGTCGAGGTGTAGCTGGTGTAGTCCTCGATACCGTCCGACGACTCGACGGACTCGACGACCGTGCTCGAGATGACGTTTCCGACGGCGTCGTAAGAGTACGTCCTTTCGACTTTTCCCTGTGGCGACGATTCCGACTCCAGGCGACCCGCCTCGTCGTACGTGAAGAGCCGAAACGGAGCAGCTTCGTCCGTCCCCGTGTACTCGTCGTACTCGCGAACCGTCTGCCCTCCTTCGTTCGACCACGTCTCCTCGTCGAAGTAGCGCTTCTGCCGGCCGAGCTCGAAGTAGACACGTCGTCGATACTCCCGACTACGCTCGTCGACGAAGTACTCGGATCGTTCGATTTCGGTGAGCGAGCCGTCGGCGTCGACGGAGAAAGTACTCTCGCGTCGGCACCAATCGTCGGGTGCTGCCAAAGTGTCCGTGACGACTTCGTCGATCGTTCCGTCAGGCTCTTCCACACGCTCGACGCGGTAACGGTAGCTCCCGAGTGCCGGCGTGCCTTCCACGACGGACGTGGGACCGGGAGCATCTCGATAGCCTGTGGAGAGAGTCGTCACGTGGTAGCGCATCGCAGCGCCGGCCCGCTCGACCTGTCGCTGCGTTCGAATCAGCTCCCCCCCGGCATCAAAGTAGCGGTTCTCGACGCGATCATCGAATAGAGCCTCGGACGACCCGTCGTCCGGGTCGCTCGAGAAACGAATCGAACGAATCTCTCGCCCGAGCTCGTCGTACGAGATTTCGCTGACACCGTAGAGCTTCGTTCCGTCGGACAGCGTGCGGAACTGCTCGTAAGCTCTCACGCGTCGACCCAACGTGTCGTACTCGAAGCGTGTCTCTGCATCTTGAGACGCCGAGACGTCGTGGACGATTTTCACGAGCGCTCCCGATCGCTCGTCGTAGATTCGCGATTCGACGATCTCGGCCGGTTGCCCCACGGGAACTCGCCCGAGTTCGTCACGATTCGGAGATACGATCTGCGCCAGCTTGGTACCCTCGTATTTGAAGTAGGTGGAGAGCGAGTCGAGATAACGAGTCGCAGGATCTCGCTGCTCGATGACGCGGCCGAGCGCGTCTCGAAAAAAATCCGTACGCGCGCCGTTTCCGTTCGTGTGCGCTGAGACGTTTCCGTAGATGTCGTACTCGTACCAGTCAGACGGATCGGCTTGCGTACCGGAAACGTCGATCCACTCTCGCGCGAGGCGCCCTGCCGCGACGCCCGAGTCGTAGTACTCGAATCGTCTCGTCACACCCGTTGCGCTCGTCGACGACAGGAGTTGGCCGAACTCGTTGTAAGTGAACGACTCGACCACTCCCGACTGCCTCTGGGGAACCGACACATCGGGATGACGAATCTCCATCAGATTCCCGACATCATCGAAGACGCGAACGGTCGTCGGCAATTCGCCGAGCTGAGTTTCCCATTCGCCCCAAGAGAGCTTCGACGCATCGACCTTCTCTTCGTCTCCATCGGCCGTCCGTGACCACGTCTGTTCGCTCACGTGCCGTTCGACTCGTCCGTACTCCGAGTAGGACCAGAGCTCCACCGTCGCCGGATGTTCCTCGAGGTCGTCGCCGATGGCTCGATCGACGATCTTCGCTCGCAAGTCGAGTCTTCGACGCGGGTCGCGTCCCGGCCTCGACGAACCGACGTCTTCGTAGATGTATCGCGTGTACGGAGTCACCTTCTCCCGTCCCGAGCCCGAGTCGGCCTCGACCCACGTACGCCGCGGCATGAGATTTCGAAGGTCGTGCTCGACGCAACGAACGACCTCTCGAGGAACCGCGCTCCACTCGTAGCCGACCACACGCTCGCGAAGCGAGTTGTTCTCGCGCGTCGAGACCTCAGCAAGGAGACCGACAGGATGGGCGACGCGAAGGACGTACTCGGATTCCGTCCCGACCGGATCCGTGACGACCACCGTGGTCAAGGTCGCATCGCCCGGACGTTCGCCTCGGTAATCGAATGACCAAGAGCCGTGCGCTCGTAAGTCTTCCCTCTGCTCGGTGCCGAGTGGAACGCTTTGACGTACAACACGCCCCGCTCCGTCATACTCGTTCTCGACGTAGGTTCGCCCGTCGCGGTCGATGATCCGAACGAGCCGACCATCGCGGTACTCGAATCGTCGCGTCAGTCCTCCCGGATCGGTGATGCCGACGATATTCCCCTTGTGGTCGTGATCGATCGACGTCTTGTGATTCACGAAATCGACCACCTCGGTGAGTCGACCATGAGCCGAGTAGGTGAGGTGATACAGGTTTCCACGATCGTTCCCGATTCGAACCACTTTCCCGTCTCGATCGCGCTCGAAGCGTATCGAGTTCCCATGAGGATCCTCGATACGCTCGAGCCATCCGCCTGAGTAGACGAGAGTTTGGCCGTTCCGCAGCTCACTGGTGACACGCCCCCCGACGGCCTTCATTCTCATAGCGACGCCCGCGGGTGAAGACCACTCGGCTAGCGTTCCGGACGGCTGGAACGGAAATGATTCCGCGCGGCCGTCGCCGGGATAGAGCGTGATGTCCGCCGACGCATCGACCGAGACGCGACTCGAAAGGATGCTGTCCCAACCCACGCCCAGGATCCCGTCGCTGTGGATTCGCGAACGATAGACGGCGCTTACATCGAGCGAGAGCACACGCCCCTCGATGCGAAACAGCGGCTCGGCGTGCACGAATCCCCCGTTGTGCAGATGAACGCCTTTCCCGGCATGCGCGTGCTGTCCCGTTCGCTCCGCGGGACTCGGGTTCGCCTCGGCGTAGAAGAGTCCGGTCGCTTCGGGCGCGTCGAAGCTCGAAGGATCGTAGAGCTGCGAAGTCGAGTTTCCGTACGCGTCGGTGACGACGAGACGAGCCCTTCGATCGTCTGGGATCGAGATGGAGACCGACTGCGGGAAGTCGTCCGACGTCGATGAAATCTCGGTGCGATAGACGTTCGTCGGGTCATCGTCGTCGAAGAGCGCCACCTTCATCGGGTAGCTCGAATGATCATCATCGATCGCGTAGTACGCGTTCATGACGACGTGGATCGTCTTCTCGGTTCGCGAAACGTCGATATAGGCGCGCTCGAGCCTCGGAGGATCGGCGTCCCGACCCGCGGGAACGAATCCGGCCGCGAGCCGATCCACACGTTCGATTCCGTAGAAGACGTTGGTCGCGCGAATCTCGATCAAATCACCGAACGCCGCGAAGATCGTCCCGGTGAACTCGGCAGGCTCCCCGTCACGATTCGCCTGGACATCGAGTCGTTGCCAAAGCGGCTCCCCGCGTCGCCACGTCTGATCCCGGGTGATGCTCCGAGCCCACACGGCCAGCGGCGCTCCGTCCTCGTGATACGTGCCGTCGACGCTTCCAGAAACTCGCACTCGGCCTCCGAATCGAGGCGGCTCGATCGTCACGGAGCTCGCGATGATCGAGACCGGCCCTTGAGAATCCGCCGCGGCCGAACGCGACGAATCGATGCTCCAGTACGTAGCGAGCGCAATGGCGGCCACGATCGCTCCGCAGATACGAAGTCTCCTCTTGAAGGATCTGGACATCTCTTCACTTCCTCCTTCTTCCTCGTCAGTTCAGTCTTTTCGTCAGTTCGTCGATCAATTCCTCGCCGGCCGGATTCTGTGGATGAGAGCCGCCACCGTGGCCGAGGCGGTGGTCGCTCGTAGGCGGTATCGGTCGAGACTCCATCGATGACCGTCCGCAACCACGACGGCTTCGATGGAACGCGCGATACTGCGAATCTTCTCGAAGACCGGGTCAAGCTCGTCGCTCGCGCGGAGCTCGCTCACACGACGTGCCACTCGCGATTGCACGAGTGGAAGAAGCGAGCTCGAGAAGAAATCTTCATTCGTACTTTCCTGAGCGCCGAAGGCGCCGTTGAGATCGGCGGGCACGAGGAACCAGCGGCCCGAGCCTCGCGGTCGTACGAGGAACTGGTTCCACGCACCGAGATCCCGCACGCCGCAGACCTCGGCGGCCGCACGGAACTCGACGTAGCGTTCAAGGTCGATAAGCTTCGGTGCACCTTGGGATCTCAGCCGTTCGCGAAGACGACGAAGCTCCGCGTGCTCCTCTTTCGACGCACGGCGAGCCGCCGGAGCTCCCTCGAGCTCGAAGATGGCCGCGTCGTGAAGCTCAGGAGATTCGAGTAGGGTTCTCTCGATCGAGTCGCGAACGAGGTAGAGCCCGAACGACTCGGAATGACCATCGTTCGTCGTCGTGATCCTCAGCTCGACGAATCGCAGTCTCGGGGCCGGCAGGCCCAACGAGCGAAAGATATCGCTGGCGAGCGCCTCGCCGAGTCCGAAACTGTCGCGCCCGGCACAGAGGTCCAGAGTTCGCGAGCCTGCGAATCGTTCACCGTTCGCGAGCCGAATGCGCAGGCTCCGTTTTCTCCCGTAGAAGCGCGTCGACTTTCCGCGAAGCCGGAACTCGACCTGCTCGAAGACGCGTCGGGATCCATCCTCGACGACGAGTGTCCCTCTCCAACGGTAGTCGTTCCCGCTGCCCTCCCGTGTCAGAAACGCCTCTCGCATCTCTTCACGCGCCGTTCGAAGGTAGATCACGGGAGTCTTCACTCCGTTTCGGTTTCGACCGACGAACACGGCTCCTGGTGATCCGCCCCAACGACAGCTCGCATGCCACGTGCTCGGGTCCTGGGAGGGCGCGTCGAGGTCGAGGCGTTCGAGTGTGTGACCACGACCGTCGGCGAGCTGCGGCCACGGTCGCTCGTCGCTGAAGGACACCGCGTCGAGGACGATTCCCGTCGACCGGTGAACGATCTCGACACGCTCACCCGAGTTGCGCAGCTTTCCGCGGTACGGCCCGAACACGGTCCCCTCGAAGTTCGGATACCGCTCTCCAAACTCGCCTGGGCGGCGAGCGACGACACACGTTTCCCCTGGCTCCAAGGACGTGCCGTCGGGCCAGTCGAACTCGACACCTCGGGCGAGCGAGACCCCGGCGAGCGTTACGGCGCCCTTCGATCGATTGACGACCTCGATCCACTCGGCCCTCGTCCCCTCCTCGGGGTGATAGTCGATCTCGCTGATCTTCAGCGCACCGAAAGACTCGGGCACCAAGATGCTCGTCGAGCTCAGAAGTAGAAGGAGAGTGATCGCGTTCATGGTCACGACTCGAAGGAAGGCCAGCCGATCTCGGACGCGCGGCCGGTACGAGAGGAGATGGCTGACGCGCTCGAAAGTGGAAATTCCTTTTGTACTTTTTTTTCCAAAAAGACATAATCCGAGCGACATGAGACCTCCTCCCGACCCCGAAGACCGATCGACACACAGGATTCTCGAACGCGTCGACGAGCGCTCCTGCGCGGCCCTACGCGCGGTGCACGCGACGCTCGCACGCTGCGGGGTGCGACGACACCTCGTCGACGACGAGGACTGCCTTCAAGAGATTCGCGTCGAGACGTGGCAGGCCCTCGAACGCGACCCGGCCCTCGAGATCCGATCGCTCGACGCGTGGATTCTCGGCATCGCTCGACGAGTCGGAGTTCGACTGGCACGTCGAGAGCGAGCCTTGTGCCGCGGGGGTGGCGTTCGGCTCGAGTCGTTGGAGGATTCCCACGTCGAGGCGCGCCGTGACAGCGAAACCGAAGACCCCGCGATGCTCGTCGAGACGGCCGACACGGCCGCCGCCGTCCGTGATGCTCTCGGTGAGCTCCCCGTACGAGAACGCGAGCTGCTCGAGGCGATTCACATTCGAAAGGAACAGCGCACGAGCATCGCGCGTCGTCGTTCACTCTCGACTCGTCGAATTCGAGATCTCGCCGCACGCGCGCGCGGGCGACTCGCTCGACGGCTCGAGACGCACCTCAATCCCGCCGAGGGGAATTCAATAACTCCATGATCTGACGCTTATCCCCCGCGCACGAAGATCGAAATCGGGTAGCTCAAAAACGTGACGCCGCCACGCAATCTCACGAGCCGCTCGCGCGCCGCTTCGACCGAGGACGCGCCCCATCTTTCCAGGACGAGCCTGGGGCTCGAGACGTGGTGGAGAGCGTATCGAGAGTCGACGACCGAGTGCGTCCGTCGAGCGAGGTAGCAGGAGACGACGCCGGGCCCACATGCGTTGTCGAGCACTTCGTCCCGCGAACCGGCGTCTGCGGTCATCGCGAGAAGCTCGAGCGCCTGCTCATCGTTCAGCTCGGGCGCCGTCGCGTAGACGACCGCCTTGCGGGTGAACTCGGAGACGGTACGCTCGTTCTGGGTGGTCAAGAGTCCTGCGGGCTCCCGTTCGTTCGCGTGGCGGGTATCGGCGCTGCCCCGGCGCCCTTCGGCAGTATCGTCACACGAACCACGTTGCTTCGCAAAGTCGCGCGCGACACTTGTTCGCAGAGCTCCGTCAGTCGCGAGTCGAGTCGGCCGTCGCCGAGCCACTGTTCGGGCTTTTCGCTCTCGGTCGAGTAGACGAATCGAATCGTGTACGGACCCGGCTTCCGAAACGAGAAAGCGGTCAGCTGATGCGCCCCGAAGAACATCGTCCCATCGGGCCCGCGATAAGGATCGAAGCTCCCCTTCGGCTCGACCTTGACGAAGTCGGCTTCGCGCAGCGCGTTCATATCGCCGCAGCGAGCGATGCCCCGCGTGGACGGCTTGCCGTCCGACCCGTTCACCTCGACATCCGCCGACCTTCGGCATCAGAATCGCGCTCAGCATCCAGTTCATGCGCATCGTTGAGCGCGTCCAGAGCATGGAAACTCAGTAGACCCACTCTTCATCGACCGAAAGGAGCGGGATGAGTTCGCCGAGTTGATTCCCGGAAGGCTCCGGGGTTTTGCCCTGGATGGCGTGAGGGCCGAACAGTGGGAGCCTGGTGGCTCTCTCCGCTCGGCCCTGGATCTCTTGGGAGGAGAGTGAGGAGGGGTGTAGGGTGTTGGGTCTTGGGTCTCGAGAGAGTGTATAAGCACATCGTGTGCCATTCCGAAATGGACCACCCCGATCGTCCTAAGTCCTTATCTTACAGTAATTATTAAGATTCTGAGAAGAGCGCGAACTGACAAGTGCCAGGTATCCGGACAGAATCCAGGGGCTTTTTTCACCGCTCCCCCCCCCCGGGAACCCCACCCAAACCCGCGAGCAAAACCTCGCGCAGGCGGTGCACCGGCATCGCGCG
>CAYZGY010000307.1:0-8773 GCA_964478085.1 uncultured Planctomycetia bacterium | reverse complement strand
GACGAAGAGATTGGAGAGGGGGAGATCCTCCCGCTTCGCTTCGTACGTCCACGGCTCGTTGTCTCCCGGCGCCCAGCCGCCTCGGTAGGCGTCGGCTCCGGCATAGTTGAGGTAGCGGCCGTGCCGGAGGCCCATGTTCTTTCCTCCCGCGAGGATCAGGGGGTAGTTGCGCGAGAGGTGGAAGGCGCTCGACGCCGATCCGAAGAGGAGCAGGGTGTTGTCGAGAATCGATGCGTTGCCTGAAGGCTCGGGAGTGTCCTTGAGCCTCTGGCCCAAGCGGCCGAACTCTTCGTGGAGGAAGCGGCAGTAGAGCGCGAAGTTCTTCCAGCCGTTCGGTCTCTTCGTCTCGTGTGAGAGCTGGTGGGCCGCCGGAAACCCGATCGCGCGCGAGAGGTGATCGCTGATGCCGACGCCGTTCTCGCGGCCGATCTGGTAGGTCGCGACGCGTGTGACGTCCGTCTTGAAGGCCAGGTAGATCAGCTCGAACATCGTCCGCAGGTATTCGCGGGGCTTGTCCGGCGAGATCTCGAGGTTTAGATCATCCGCAGCGACCTTCGGCAGGGGCGTGTTGACCCAGTGCTTCGCTTTCTGCACGCGGAGCTCCGCTTCGCGGACGGATTGCAGGTATTCATCGAGGCTCTTCTTGTCGTCTTTCGAGAGCCGCTTCCGCAGGCGCTTCGCATCGGCCAAGAGGTCGTCGAGAGCGCTCTGGCTGAGCGCGAGTCGGCGGGCGGCATCGGCATCGTTCTTGACGAAGAGCATGTCGAAGATGCGCTTCGGACGGTTCTCCGCGGGTATCGCCCTGCCGTGCCGATTGAACGAGATCGTGTGAGCGCCGCGAGCCGTTCCCGTTCCTCCGTCGGTCGACATGACGAGGGAGGAGTATCTCGTCTTCTCGCCGACGTGCTTCGCGTAGACCTGATCCAGCGAGATCGTGTTCTTGTAGGTCGTATCGCCACTGCCGGTCGCCGCTCCCGTCAGGAACTGGTCGGCGTTGTTGTGACCGTGGACGTTTCGACCCGCCGTGTGGGAGAGACCCGACAAGACGGTGAGGTCGTCCCGGATCGTCGCGAGCGGCTCGAAGCACTTCGTGAAGGTAAACTCTTTGCCATTACCGTGCGGGAACCAGGCCCAGTCCTTGTAGGCCGGGTCGTCGGCGCGCGGCATCGGAACGCCATCGGGGAAGTAGAAGCACGCGAGACGCCTTGGATCTTCGCTGCCCGAGCTCTCGGCCGCGCTCGCCACGGAGAAAGACGATTCCGTGAACAGCGATCCGAAGAGCGGCAGGGACAGAGCCCAGCCCGTTCCGCGAAGAAAGCTGCGGCGATCTAAAGACTCGAAGGACTTATTTGGTTCGGAAGAGCTCACTCGTAGCCACCTCGGTGATCAATGTCGCTAATCCATCTCCCTGTCGTCGCACCCGTGCGGTGATCTCTTCGACGCCGGCGCGGTCGGCGAAGGTCAAGGGGCGTCCCAGGGAGTACACGACCATCTTATGCACCATCGCTCGGACGAACTGGTCCTGACGATTCGTCAGCAAGAACCGTTTCAATCCGTCCATGCCGTTCAAGAGCTCATCGTTAAACAAACGGCTCGTCGCGTCTACCGGTTTCCCCCGGATCTTGTCGCGCCAGCGACCCAACGCATCGTAATTTTCCAACGCGATTCCCCACGGATCGATCTTCACGTGACAGGACATGCAAGCCGCGTGATTTCGGTGATCCTCGATGCGCTCCTTGAGCGTCATCTTGGCGATCTCGGGATCGGCGAGATCGATTTCCGGTACCGCGGGCGGTGGTGGAGGGGGAGGATCGTCGAGGAGGCTCTCGAGCATCCAGATTCCGCGTTTGAGCGGGTTGGAGTCTTCGCCGCTCGAGTTCATCGCGAGCACGCCGGCCTGCGTCAGAAGTCCTCCACGTCTGTGGCTCGGGTCGAGCTTGACCGGTCGGAAGTCGTTCCCGAACACGTTCGGCACGCCGTAGTGCTGCGCCAGGCGTTCGTTCGCCATCGTGTAGTCGGAGTGGATGAAGCTCAGAACACTCTCGTTGCGCCGCAGCATCTCCCGAAAGAGCTCGATCGGCTCCCTCTGCATCGCCTCCTTGAGGAGCGAGGTCAGTCCTTGTCTCCCTCGGCCGCGTCGCGCGGGCGTGAGGAAGTCGAGCAGTTGCATGTCGAGCCACTGCCGGACGAAGTGCTTCGAGAATCGCGTCGCACGCGTATCGGCGAGCATACGGCGAATTTCGCTGACGAGGACGTCCGGCTGACTCAGCCGTCCTTGATGGGCGAGCTCGAGCAGCTCGCGATCGGGAACGCTTGACCAGAGGAAGATGGCGAGGCGTGTGGTCAGCTCCTGCTCGGTGAGTCGCTTCGGCTCCTTCTCTTGCTTCGGCTGCTCGGAGTCTCGAACGAGATAGAGGAATTCGGGGGACGAGAGCACGGTTGCGAGCACCTCGACCACGGCCTCTTCGAAAGAGTCGCAGTGCTTTCGCATCTGATGGAAGAGGCGGATCTTTCGTTCGACCTCATCAGGGCTCACCTGACGACGCCACGCTCGCGACATGAAGTCGGTGAGGATCTCCTTCGCGTAGAGGTCCTCGTTCTCCCGGTTCGCGCTCTCGAAAAAGATACGCTTGTGTGACGCCGGGGGCCACTCGTCGTAGACAGGCGTCGAGACCTCGACGTAGTCGATTCGAATGTCACCTCGCGAGGCGGAGCTGTTGACGAATCGAATGTACTCGGACGGATTGGGCATGGAGCCCATGCGGGATGTCTTCCGAACCGAGTTGCGGGGATAGATGTCGCCTAGTGGAACATCCCATTGATACAGCTCGGGTTGGTCCGGCAGAGCCGTGATTCGAGTGTCTTTCCGACTGACCCGAATCCTGGCCCGGCCCTCGTTGCTGGCTTGGAATCCGAACTCCAGTTGGAGGCTCGGGATCCGGTTCTTCTCCACAGACGTGCGCGAGGCCCGGGCGCGTACTCGGAGGATCCCCTCGTCGGGAATCTTTTCTCCGAGCTCGACGATGAGTGTCTTGCGTCGTCCCTGTGGAATGATCGCGACCTGGTCGAGATTCTTCGGAATCTCAGGGAGCGACTCGGAAGGCTTCAGCGCGTACTTGGCCCGCGGGTAGCTCCACGTGTGCGGAGCCGTGCGACCGCTCTTCAGGTCTTTGAAGTAGGTGTCCCCGTGGGGTTTCTTGTAACGGGCGATGAGCTTCTCGACTTCTTGCTTCTGCTTCTCCGGATCCTTCTCGTGCTTCTTCTCGAGCTTCTTGATCTCTTCCCGCTGCTTCGCCCACTCGATCTCCGCCGCTCGCTTCATCGGGACGCTCCAATGAAGAGTCGGGGGGCGCGGTCCGAGGACGGTTGCCCGAGCGAGCGCCTTCCTCGCCAGACGCCGGTACGTTTCGAGTTGAGTCACCGACATCTGCAGCGTCTCCGAGCTGTTCAGGAAGCCGTCTTCGGAGTGAGCTTCAGGGGGGAGATCTCTGGCGAAGTTTCGTTCGAGCCCGAGGATGTCCTGCAGCGCGTAGTTGTACTCGTAACGCGTCATGCGTCGGAACGAGGAGTGGCCACTACTCGCTCGACGCACTTGCGAGGCCAACTGAAGCTCGCGGGACAGAAGCTCGATCGCTGCGGTCCGCTCGTCGCCGGACATCTTCGATTTCTCAGGAGGGGGCATCTCGCCGTTGCCCAAGACCGCGACGACCTCGACCCACCAATCGACGTCTCCACCCTCGAGAAGATCGGGTTCGAGCTCGTCGATGCGTAGGTCCGCCTTCGTCTTGTCGGGGCCGTGGCAGGGGACGCAGTGTGTCGTCAGGATCGGCGAGAGCTTCTGATGAAACTCCTGCGGCGAGAGCTTCGTTGCTTTCGATGTGTCGGCAGGCGTCGTCTCGTTTCGGTAGCGAGATCGTCGAGCGCCGGACGCTTTCAGCTCTTCGAGTGTCGGTCGATCCGACGCGATGGAGGCCGTCGTCGTAAGCACGAGAAATACCCCGATGAGGAGCCGGAGCATCGACCGTCGCAGATAGGTTCGTTGGCTTCCCGTCATGACGTTCGAAATAGCCTACCAGGGGGCCAGTTCCAAGTCACGAAAGCGCGAGCGATCAGTTGGCTAACCTCTTGATTGACGGAGGCCCGATGAGTTCGGCGACGGGAACGTCGGGAGGCATCAGCGAGTCGGCAGTCGTGCTCTTCTGACGAAGAAACGACAGCGCTTCCTCGAGGAATTCGTGCTCGTCGACTCCGACCACGGAGACCAAGAGCGCGTCGAAATCCCCCCGGGTAGGGCTGCAGACCCATCGCTCGAAAGACGTCGACCAGCGCCGTTTGCCAATCGCTGCGAACCGCCATGTAGCACGCGAGCGGAAGGAAGGGCTCGAAGGATCGTGGTGGCTCCGTCCAAGTCTCCCAATCTTCCATAGGCTCGAAATCGAGCGACGAGTCTCTCTTCACGTACGTGAGGATTGCCGATCCCGAGCAAATCGTCTCGAAACGTGCTCTCGGCCGAGCGGAGCGCAGCGAAGCGGTTTCTCGCCGCCGATGTTTTGCAACGATAGGGTTCACCTGCTCGAGGACATGTGCGATTCGACGCCGAAGCTCATCTCGACCGCCGTCGGCGCCCATCAGAAACGGCAAGACCGCGGCGGCCCCCGCACTGAACCACGGCGGGAACCCCTGGGGACACGCGATCGATCGGTGGGGCACGCACCTCTACGTCAGTCGACATCTCAACGCATCGCTCGTGCAGCACCCGGAGCCGGGGTACGTTCGCAACGGACCGTACTTGAACCGGGACAATCGCTACTGCGGACAGGAGTTCATCCGCAGTCGCCATTGGCCGGATGAGTACCAGGGCCTCGTCTTCTCGAACCAGTACAAGAACTACCAGGGCGTCCAGCTCCACGATTGGAAGGAGAAGGGGTCTTCGTTCGACCACAAGCGTCTCGTCAACGTCTTCGAATCTCACAACAAGTCCTGCATTCCGGTCGATCTGCAGCTCGGTCCCGACGGAGCGCTCTACGTCGCCGACTGGTACAACCCCGTCCTCGGTCACATGCAGTACTCGCTTCGCGACCAGCGACGCGATACGAAGAGGGGGCGTATCCGGCGCGTCACTTGGAAAGGTCGAAAGCTCGATCGAGCGCCAAAGATCGCGGACGCGACCGTCGAGGAGCTGCTCGACCACCTGACGGCGTACGAAGATCGCACTCGGTATCGAGCCCGTCGTGAGCTGTGGAAGCTACCGAAGGCCGTTCTCGAGCCGGCGCTTCGTAAGTGGGTCGCGTCTCTTGCGCATGCGCATCATGCTCATGGTGCGCATCACGGAGCGCATGGAAATCACGAGGACCATACGCATCACGAGCTCGGCCTGCCGCATCACCTGACCGAAGCTCTCTGGCTCCATCAGCAGCGCGGTTGGGTCGATTCCGATCTCTTCAAACGCGTCGCGACGAGCTCCGATCACAACGCTCGTGCCGCTGCAGCCCACGTTCTTCGCTTCTGGGCGACGGAGCTTCCGAATGCGCGATCTCATTTCGTTCGCCTCGCGAAAGACAAGCACCCGAGAGTTCGTCTCGAGACGATCGCTTCGTCGAGTTGGGTCGACGCGACGATCGCGGTGGAGGTCCTCGGGATGACCCGGAGCCTGCCGCAGGATTCTCACGTCAAGCTCGCGTGGAACAACGTTCGATCGGCTTTGGGGGCCGCATTCGATCATCACCCGATGGCACTGTCGGCCGACAAGCTCGCCGAGCTCCCGATGACCGATCAAGTCGTTCAGGCGGTGAAGCAGCGCTCCGATCTGCCCACGTCCTTGCGGGAGAAGGTCCTCTCTCGTTTGGCGGCGAAGTCGAAGATCACGAGCGCAACCGTTCTGGTCGAGATCGTTCTGGAGCTCGATCAACGACGCGAATCCTCGCTCGGTGATTGGCTCGCACTTCTCGATATGAAGAAGCTCGCGGCAGGCGAATCGGTCGAGCGGCTGCTCGAGTCTCGCACTCCTGACGTGCGCCAAGCCGCGTTCGCCGCGCTCCTGCGCTCCGGTCGATTGGAGGCTCCTCCGCTCGACTCCGATGCGCTTCGTTCACTCACTCGGATCGAATCCACTGAGATTCAGCGCACTTTCCTCGAGCCCGCGCGAGCAGCCTTGTCGTCGTCTCGATCGGCTCCGGTTCGTCAGGCTGCGATCTTCGCTCTCGGTCGGATCCCCGGTGACGACGAGTTACTGTTCTCCACTCTCGGCGAGCACCTTGCGAACCCTGATCTCGCAGCGGCCGTTGCCGAGGCGATCCTGGCGCGTCCTCGCACGACTTGGCCGCGAGGAGAAGCGTCGGCCTTACTCGAATCGCACTTTCCCAGACTGGTCGCGACACCGGTGGAGCGACGTGGTGATCCTGCGTTCACTGCCACCTCGGATCTGTTGAACGAAATCGCCCAGCTCGAGAATCGTCCCGAGGCGGTCGAGCAGATTCGATCCCTCCAGCTCATCCCGGTCAGCATCAGCACGGTGCCGGACCGCATGAAGTACGGCCGTTCGACGATTCGAGTTCCAGCCGGCGCACCCGTCGAGCTTCGTCTCGTCAATCCGGACATGATGAAGCATAACCTCGTCGTCTGCGCGTCGGGAGCACTCGAGAAGGTCGGGCTCGCGGTCGACGCGTTCGTCTCCGATCCTACGGCGATGGAGCGGGACTGGATTCCCGAGATGTCGGAGGTCCTTCACGCGACGCCGATGGCCGGTCCGGGGGAGACGGTCGCCGTGCGCTTCGTCACTCCTGTCAAGCCCGGCGAGTATCCGTTTATCTGCACCGTGCCCAATCACTGGCGCATCATGCAGGGGACCATGATCGTCGGCGCCGAGCAGATCGAGGAGAGTGAAAGCTCGAACGTCCTCATCGTCACGGGCGAACCCGAATATGGAACGCGAGCCAGCCTCGCGGAGCTCGCGAAGCAGCTCGAGAAGGATCACGGGATCGACGTCGCTCACCTCGCGGTGAATCGAAAAGCTGATCCGCACCGCATTCCCGATCTCGAGAAGCACCTGGCCGGCGCGGATCTCTTGATCCTCTCGCTCCGCTTCGTCCGTCTCGACCCCGAGCAATATGAGCTCCTCGATCAGTACCTCGGCGAGCGTTCCTTCATCGCGGTACGAACGACAACTCATCTCTTCGACTTTCCGAAGAGCTCGGTTCTCGCGAAGGAGAATCGCGCGTTTCCCGATCGACACTTCGGAACACCGTACCGAGGCCATCACGGTCATGGCTCGAGCCAGATCAACTACGTCATGGCCACGAGGCATCCGGTCATGAAGGAGGTCGCTCCGCGCTTCTGGACTCCGGACTTTCTCTACGGGGTCAATCCTCTCTCGATCGATTGCACGCCGCTGATGGTAGGTCAGGGGCTCGAGGGGCGCGAGCGGGCGACGTTTCAGGACGTCCGACCGCACGATCACGTTCGTGTGCTTTCGAAAAAGGACGAGGCGCGACTCGATGGGAGCCCGCACCCCGTCGTCTGGACGGTCGACACGAAGGAGGATCGTCGGGCGATCGTCACCACGGTCGGGGCCAGGAAGAGCTTTGCCGATCCGAATGTCCAGCGGCTCTACCTCAACGCTGTCCTGTGGTGCCTCGGACGAGACCCCGACTCCAGTCGGTCGCGGACGGAGCCTCTGGAGCCGCTCTTGTTGAAGGAGAGCCCGGAGTCGCTCGCCCAGGCCGCGCGAAAAAGCGGAGACATCGAACGAGGACGGAAGCTCTTCTACGACGCGGCGGTCGGCTGTGCCAAGTGTCATGATCCCGCGACCGGTCTCCCGCTCGGACCGGATCTGTTCGAGAAGCGGGAGCTGAAGGACACTCATCTGGTCGAGTCGATCCTCGAGCCCTCCGAGGTCATTCACGAGAGCTACCGAAACGAGCTGGTGGTCACACAGGCTGGGCTGACACACAGCGGATTTCACGTGCTCGAGAACGATCAGACGCTTCAACTGCGTGATTCTGTCGTCGGCAAGACGACCTGGGAGTTCCGAAAGAGCGAGCTCGTGCTCCGGAGAAGGCTCAAGACTTCGACCATGCCCGTAGGACTCGTGAACCAGCTGAAGGATCGCGCAGAGTTCCTCGATCTCTTGCGCTTCGTCATGGCGGGCGCCGACGGACAGTAGACCCTATCGTTGCAAAACATCGGCGGCGAGAAACCGCTTCGCTGCGCTTCGCTCGCCCGAGAGCACGTTTCGAGACGATTTGCTCGGAACCGGCAACCCTCACGTACTCAGTCCGAAATTCTTCTCTTGGCAGCGAGCTAAGCCACGTCGGCCTGATCACTTACGTGAGTTGCCTCGTGCGGCTTGTCGGCTACACGGTCGGCTTGACCTCGAGCGGGAGGTGCGAGAGGTTGCCGAGCGTCTCGTGCTTGACCTTGCCATCCTCGCGGAACGTGCGGCGAAGCAGATGAGACGTGTAAGTCTTACCCTCGTACTCGCGGCGTGTAGTGGCGACGTGGACGGGACCTTTTCTTCTCGGCATCGCAGAATGATAGCCCAGAAGTGCTCCTTGCCAAGCACCTGACTACAAATCCAGTATATTATATCTATTTGATATATATTGTATGTGAATTCAGTGACTACAAATTGCAAGGGTGGAAGAGCTGATTCGTGCTCTTCAGGCCGTCTACTGCCCGGGAACGGCCGAAATGCGGCTCAAGAGCCGAGAGAAGTTCGGTTTAGTGCTCGCGTTCAGAAATCATTGTGCACATGAGCGGCGTCTTCACCCGCTCG
>CAYZGY010000306.1:4090-8810 GCA_964478085.1 uncultured Planctomycetia bacterium | reverse complement strand
TGCTTCCGCGGCCGGTGCTTCCGCGGCCGGTGCTTCAGGAGCAGCCTTCGCGGCCGGTGCTTCCGCGGCCGGTGCTTCCGCGGCCGGTGCTTCAGGAGCAGCCTTCGCGGCCCCGGCAGCCTCCGCTGCCGGCGTGGCGCCGGCCTTGGCCTTATCTGCCTCGGCGGTCTTCTTCGCGGCGGTCTCGGCGACCTTCGCAGCTTCGGCGGCCTTCGCCTCGAGCGACTCGGGGGGCGCATCTCCGGCCGCGTCTTGCTTCGCGGCGTTCTGGCGCGTCGGGGCCTGCTCGGCCTCGGGACGCTCCTTGAACGTCGGGATGCCGACGTCGACCTTCTCCTTCTTGCCCTTGCGGCGCTTCGACTTCTTGGCGGCTTCTTGGAGCTTCTCGCGAGCGGCCGCATCCCAGTTGTACTTCTTGCCGAATTTCTCGACGCGGCCGTCGGAGTCGAGGAACTTCTGCTTACCCGTGTAGTACGGGTGGCAGCTGGAGCAGACATCGACCTTCAGCTCTTTCGTCGTCGAGCGCGTCGTGAACGTCGCGCCACACACGCAATGGACTTCGCAGTCGATGTACTTGGGGTGGATCTCGGCTTTCATGGGATGTCCTGTAGATGGACCGGGGGCCTTTTGACGAGAAAACGCGCTACTATACGCATCCGCCGGGGGGATGGCAATCGTCTACGGGGCTTAAATTCCACCGACTCTCGGGAGGCGGAACCTAGGCCGTTTCGCGTCGGTCGGTGTCCTTGCGATTCACCCGCCGACCTTTCCCAAATGTCTTGTGGCGAACCACTTCGGGATTCACGGTGTACTCGGTGAGCTCGCCGGCGTGCTCGGGCAGCTCGTAGAGCACGTCGAGCATGACGTCCTCGAGGATCGCTCGCAGCCCGCGTGCTCCCGTATTGCGCTCGACCGCGAGCTTGGCGATGTCCTTCAGCGCCTTCTCCGTGAAGCGCAGGTGCGTCCCGTTGAGCCGGAAGAGCTCCTGGTACTGCTTGACGAGGGCGTCCTTCGGCTCGTTCAGCACCCGGACGAGATCGCCCTTCGACAGCGGATCGAGGGTCGCGATGACCGGGACGCGACCGAGGAACTCGGGGATCATGCCGTAGCGCACGAGATCCTCGACCTCGACCGAGCGCAGCATTTCCTTGCGCGCCTCGAAGCTCTCCGTCGACACGTCGTCCCACACGGGCTTGAAGCCCATCTGCTTGCGCCCGATGCGGTTTGCGACGATGTCCTCGAGGCCCGTGAACGTTCCGCCGCAAATGAAGAGGATGTTCGACGTGTCGACGCGAATGAACTGCTGCTCGGGGTGCTTACGACCGCCTTGCGGCGGCACGTTGGCGACCGTGCCCTCGATGAGCTTGAGCAGGCTCTGCTGCACACCTTCGCCCGAGACGTCTCGCGTGATCGAGACGTTCTGCGTAGCGCGTGAGACCTTGTCGATCTCGTCGATGAAGATGATTCCCTGCTCGGCGCGCTCGACGTTGAAGTCGGCCGCTTGCAGGAGCTTGAGGATCAGGTTCTCGACGTCCTCGCCGACGTAGCCCGCCTCGGTGAGCGTCGTCGCATCGCCGATCGCGAAAGGAACGTCGAGGAACTGCGCCATCGTCCGCGCGAGCTGGGTCTTGCCGCAGCCGGTCGGGCCGATCAGCAAGATGTTGCTCTTCTCGATCGGAACGGCTTCCGGATCGTTCTCGCCGAGGATCAACCGCTTGTAGTGGTTGTGCACGGCCACGGAGAGCACCTTCTTGGCGCGTTCTTGGCCGATGACGTGCTGCTCGAGGTGCTCGGTGACCTGTCGAGGCGTCGGGACCTCTTCGAGGAAGAGAGGGGGCGGCGAAGAGGCGGACTGCCGCTCGTTCTCGTGGAGGATCGAGTGGCAGATTTCGACGCAGGAGTTGCAGATGTAGATGCTCGGGTGGCCGCCCTGAATCAGCTTCTCGACTTCGAGTTTGGTCTTCTCACAGAACGAACATCGTTCGGTCGTGGCTCGACCCCGGCCGTTTCCTCGGCTCATCTGCTCCCTCTCGTCCTTTTTACCGTGCAGCGAGCGCGCCTCTTTCCTGACGCGCTCGCTTCACGCATCTTTCAGCGTTATCTCTCCGCTTCGGGCTGCTTCAGCGTCGAGATAACTTCGTCGACGAGGCCGTATTCCTTGGCTGCGTCGGCGGTCATGAACAAATCGCGATCGGTGTCGGTCTCGATCGTGCCGAGATCCTGACCCGTGTGACCTGCGAGGATCTCGTTGAGGAGAACCTTGTTGCGCTTCATCTCCTCCGCCTGGATCACGATGTCCGACGCGGTTCCGCCGGCACCACCCCAAGGCTGGTGGATCATGATGCGAGCGTTCGGGAGCGCGTGGCGCTTGCCCTTCGTGCCCGCGGCGAGGAGTACCGCGCCCATGCTGGCCGCTTGGCCCATGCAGTAGGTCGCGATGTCGCAGGTCAGGAACTGCATCGTGTCGTAGATCGCCAGGCCGGCCGTCACCGAGCCGCCGCGGCAATTGATGTACACGTTGATGTCCTGGTTCTTGTTCTCGCTCATCAGAAAGAGGAGCTGAGCGACGATGTCGTCGGCGTAGTCATCGTAAATCTGACTGCCGATGAACACGATGCGGTCCTTCAGGAGTCGGGTGTAGATGTCGACCCCGAATTCCTGGTTGCCTCGCTTATCGAATACGCCGGGGACCCTCGACGGCATGGAACGGCTCCTGCTTCACCTCAGTGCGGCTTGTTTGGACTGTCAGAGACGCTGACCCCGCCGGATTCTCTCTCGACGATCCGGACAGAGGGGCGAGCGCCACTGTTGTTTTCGGCTGAGCACGTAGGAATCCTGTCGGGATTTGAGCGACCCCGAGCGCGGGGCCGGTACTCTCGAGTTCCGAGAAGGCTCGCAGGCATTATAGCCGCACGAACGCGCTCGTGCTCATTCTCACGCCTGACTGGCCTCTTCCTCTCGCTCCGTTTCGCCCGAAGCCCTCTCGTCCGAAGACTGCGAAGCCCTCTCGTCCGAAGACTGCGAAGCCCTCTCGCCGGCAGCATTTGCGTCATCTGCCGCGGCGCCCTCGGGCAGCTTGATCTTCGCTTTCTTGCGGAGGAACGCCTTGACCTTCTCGTTGCGGAGGTTGAGACGGATCTCGTCGAGTCGTCCCGTCTGCTTGAGCTCGGCCATGAGGTTCGTCGGGTGCATCTGATAGACGTAGGCCATCATCTGCACGCGAGCATTGACCTCTTCCTCCGTGGCGACGATCTTCTCCTTCTCGCCGATGCGCTCGAGGACGAAGAACTCCTTGAGCTCACCGCTGAGGCGATCGGCCGCAGCGTTACCGGCCTCCGCAAGTTCCTTCTCGATCTCCTCCTCCGCTTTGCCCTCGGCGACGAGACGCTGCGCGATCGACTCCTCGGCCGTCTTGCGCTGGTTCTCGATGAGGTCGGTGGGGAGGTCGAGCTCGACCGATTCGACGACCTGCTTCATCAGCTCGTCCTCGATGCGGCGATCTTCGCGGGACTGTCCGTCCTTCTCGAGGCGCTCGCTGATCGTCTTGCGGAGCTCGTCCGGAGTCTCGCAGCCGAGCTGCTGCGCGAATTCTTCGTCGATTTCGGGAAGCTCGCGGCGGTGCGTCTGCTCGAGCGTGAACTCGAGGCGCGTGTCCTTGCCGCGGAGCATCTCGTCCGGGTAGCCGGCCGGAACCGTGACGTCGAGCGTCAGCGGAGCACCGTCGGAGGTGCCCGCCGCCGAGCGATCCCAGTCCTTGACCAGGCCGTCGAGGTTCTCGACCTCGAAGTACTCGAGGCGACCCTCACTCGGGACGAAGCTGACCGCGTTCGACTCTTTGACCTCGTTGTCCTCGATGAAGAGCTTGTACGTGCCGACGAACTGGTCGTCCTCACCCGCCTCGCTCGGCTCGATCGGAACCGGATTCCAGCGGTCTTTGCGCAGCGACTCGAGCTCCTCATCGACCTTGCCGTCCTCGACGGCGACGGCTTCACCGTCGATCTCGAGGCCCTTGTACTTCGGCAGCTCGAATTCGGGGTGTACCTGCACCTCGGCCGTGTACGTGAAGTCCTTCGACTCGGCGAAGACGATGTCGTCGAACTTCGGGGCGCCGAGAAGGCGGAAGTCGTGCTCTTCGTTCACTTCGGCGAAGGACTCGTGGAGGAGCTGCTCCTGGATGTCCTTGTTGACCTCTTCCCCGTAGCGCTTCTCGAGGAGGCGTCGTGGCACGCGACCACGCCGGAAGCCCGGCAGCGAGACGGTTCCGACGAGCTCGTCGTAGGCGGCGTCGAGGCGCGCGACGATCTTCTCGTTCGCGACGGTCCCCTTGATGACGCGCTTACACGGGCCGGATTCCTCGATCTCGGCGACCGTGCCCAGGGACTCGTCCTCTTCGGACGATTCGCCTTCAGCCTTCGACTCTTCGGCGCTCTCGTCCGGAGACTCAGCATCCTGAGATTCCGCACCCTCTTGGGCCTCGAGCTCCTCGGCTTCGTTGACTTCGTCGCCCTGGTCGTTTTCCGGCTCGGTGTTCACCGCGTTGCTACCTATCGGTTACGGGTCCTGAAGATGATCTTCAGCTCGACTTTGAAATCGCGAGCGCTAGGCGTTCAGCCGTAGAGGGTTACGGCTCCTCGACGTCCACGTTCATCGGGACTCCGAAGAACAGGACTCCGAAGAACAGGACTCCGAAGAACAGGACTCCGAAGAACAGGACTCCGAA
>CAYZGY010000306.1:0-3990 GCA_964478085.1 uncultured Planctomycetia bacterium | reverse complement strand
GAGGCTGCTCTCGTGCTGCTCGACACGTCGCTCGCTACGAGGTGGCGGGATGGACCCGCCACGGTAGCGGGTAATATAGCCGCGCTGGTCGGAATACTGCAATCCGTTTCTCTGAGCCTGTTTGAGACCGTTTTTCGCGATTCTGGGCACCCTCGAAAGCGCTTCGGGGAGCGTGTCGTGGACTTGTCTCGAGCCCCTTGCTAACCTTCGAGGTCCGATAAACGGAGCGAGCAGCGAGCCATGATCACGCGTACGAGTAACCTGGTCGTCGTCGAAGGGAATTTCGTCAACGAGAGCTCCGGTGGCGACTCTCCTACGACGCCACGCCGCGTCGAGATCGACATCCACACGGGCTTGATCAGCGCGGTGGGGACGCCCCGGGGGACCGGGGATCTCGTCCTCGGCGACGAGTACGTCGTGATGTCGGGCCTCATCGACCAGCACGTCCACGCGCGGGAGGATCCGAGCGGGGAAGATACGTACAAGGAGTCGTTCCAGACGGCCTCGGACGCGGCCGTCCACGGAGGCGTCATCGCGTTCGTGGAGATGCCGAACAACCCGATTCCTCCCGTCGACGACGAGAACTACATCGCCAAGCGTGAGCTGACGAAGAAGAGCTGCGTCGACATCCTCCTCTACGCCGGTGTCGGGCCGAACACCCGGCCGCTGACCTTCCCCGTTCCGTACAAGACGTACATGGGGCCGTCGATCGGCGACCTCTTCTTCGAGGACGAGGCCCAGCTGCGCAACGCGCTCTCGCGCTACCGTGGGAAGTTCATCGCCTTTCACGCGGAGGATCCGGTCATCCTCAAGGAGAACGAAGGTGCCCCGACGCACGCGGAGTCGCGACCGCCCGAGGCCGAGATCGAGGCGATCGGGCAGATCTTGCGCATCAGTCAGGACTACGGCTTTCACCCGCACATCTGCCACCTGACGACCGCGGCCGGGCTCGAGCTGATCCGCGAGGCGCGTTCGCGCGGTGTCGCGGTGTCGACCGAGGTCACGCCGCATCACCTCTACTTCGATCAGGACAACATCGCGAACTTCCACACGCCGAGCTTCCTGCAGTGTAACCCTCCGATTCGAACGCGCGCCGATCGCATCGCGCTGCTCGAGGGTCTGCGCTCGGGAGATATCGAGATGCTCGCGACGGATCACGCGCCGCACACGCTCGAGGAGAAGGAGAAGGGCATGTCGGGTGTGACACACCTCGACACCTTCGGCCCCTTCCTCTTCTGGCTCATCGACCAGGGATTCGACCTGCCGCTGATTCAGCAGGTCGCAGCGCGTGCACCTTCGAAGATCCTCAACGAGTTCTTGCCCGATCGATACGGTCGCGTCGAGGAAGGTTTCGTCGGATCGCTCAGCGTGCTCAAGAAGGGCGAGTTCACCGTCAGGCGTGGCGACATCAAGTCGCGATCGGGCTGGTCGCCGTACCAAGGGACGACCTTCGGCGGCACGGTGAGTCATACGATCGTTCGAGGAAGAATCTTCCCACAGATCCTCTGACTTTTAGACGACACTTCGACGATGGACATCCCCCGCGATCGATTGGACATCCGATTCTCGAGAAGCGGCGGGCCTGGTGGGCAGAACGTCAACAAGGTCGAGACGAAGGTCGAGGTGCGCTTCGTTCTCGAGGAGGCCGATTGGCTTTCTCAGCGCGTCCGTTCGCGTCTCGCCGAGCTCTTTCCGCGGCGATTGAATTCGGAGGGAGAGTTCGTGGTCGTCTCCTCGCGTTATCGATCGCAGTCGCGGAATCTCGAGGACTGCATCGATAAGCTTCGCGAGTGCATCGAGCGTGCGAAGCAGCGACGGAAGAAGCGCATTCAGACGCGTCCGACGAAGGCGTCGAAGGAGCGCCGCCTCGAGTCGAAGCGGAGAACGTCGGCGCGCAAGTCGAATCGGCGGTGGAAGCCGGACGACTGAATCTCCATCACGGAACTCGAATCAACTCCGAACACTGAAGGCTCTCGCGCACGATCCACCGACGACCCGAGTCATCCGACCGGGAAACCCAGTAGACCGTGCCTCCGCGCGTCTCGATGCGACAGTCCGAGCGGTCGTCTCGATCGAAGAAATCGCTCGGAATCGCCTCTGTGGACGAACTCATCGAACCCCATGTCCTCTATCCCCCGACGAACGTGAACAACGTTCGGCCTCGTCCTCTATCAGTGAGGACCGGAGAAAAGTCGAGCGATGAGTACG
This sequence comes from uncultured Planctomycetia bacterium, assembly GCA_964478085.1. Taxonomy (GTDB): domain Bacteria; phylum Planctomycetota; class UBA8108; order UBA8108; family UBA8108; genus CAYMLL01. Next base: position 1,782 of record CAYZGY010000306.1, on the reverse strand, counting down.
CTACTTACGAAAGATTAGCGGACGGGACGACTCGCTACTGAGTTCTCAAAAAGGGGTGAGCACCGCAAGGGGGAAAAAGTGGGGCTGATGGACAAAGGAGGTATCCGTTCTCCGCACAGCCCCCGAATCGTCACGTCCGGCGAACCGGACGCTCCGCGGTGTCAGGACTTGAACGTCGCACTGCTCTTATCTCTCAACCTTCACTCGAAAAACGAGTTAATAACATGCCAGTCGATGAGAGTCGAACCAATGTGCTGATCAAGTGGGTGCGATCCTAACGACGCCCTGAATCGATGTCAAGCCATCGAGGCGATTTTCGATGGACTTCGAAACGATGTCCGTTCCTCATCAAAGCGATCATCTTTTCGCGTTTCATCGAACGATCATCACTCGTTTTGCGAAGGTGGTTTGACAGAGTTTCTCGGTCTTCGATTGTCGCATCCGATGCACCCGAAGGGGTCTCACACCAGTTCGTAAACAAGCTGAGCGCGACACACGTATGTCGAACATTCGAGAGCTCACGATCGTCTTTCCTTCGTACAACGAAGCACGCCGACTTCCTGGAACCATCGAGGAAGTTCGGCGTTTCTGTGAGGAGCACTTCGGCCAGTGGGAGATGATCGTCGTCGATGATGGCTCCGCGGATAACACCGAGGATGTCGTGAAGTTCCATCCGGAGGTTCGCTACATCAAGAACGAGCAGAACTGCGGAAAGGGCGAGACGGTCAAGCGGGGAATGCTCGCAGCGCGCCTCTCGAACGTCCTTTTCAGCGATGTCGACCTGTCGACGCCGATCGCCGAAGCGATCCCCCTCCTCGAGCGCATCGAGGACGGTGCGGATATCGCGATCGCGAGCCGCAAGAGCGACGACGACGAGAAGGTCGTGCGGCGTACGCCGTTTCGCAACCTGCAGGCGAACGCCTTTCGCCTCTTCGTGCGTACGGTCGCGCTCAAAGGAATCGAGGACACACAGTGCGGCTTCAAGATGTTCCGCCGCGAGGTCGTCCAAGAGATCTTCCCGCTTCAGAAGCTCGGGGGATGGGCCTTCGACGTCGAGCTGCTGTTCCTCGCCCAGCAGCGTGGCTACCGCATCGACGAGGTGCCCGTCGAGTGGCAGGAGTCGGACGAGTCACGACTCAGCTTCTGGAGCCCTTTCCAGATGGCGCGCGACATTTTGAAGATCCGCTTCCTCCATCGAAAAGATCGCCGAGAGCTTCGGGCTCGGGCGAAACAGGAAGCCGCGCTTCGCGGGGCAGCCGCCGCTGCGCACGACGGAAAAGGTTGAGGGGCGGGGAGAAGGTTGAAAGGCCGGATTCGCGGGCCGGATTGTTAGATCCGTGTGACGGGTCGGGGAGAATCCGTCACGAAGGGAAGGAGGGAGAGTTCACGAGGCCGGTTGGGTTACGACCGGCGGGTTCGTGAAAAGGGATCGCAGCCGAAGCTGCTATCGGGTCGCGCAGAATTTCGGGAGTCGTGATGGGTTAAGTCACGACGGGGCGAATCCGGCCGTTAGAGGGTCTGTGTTGTAGGAGACTCAAGCCGACGTCCACCCCGGGCGGCTCGCGCGGGGCTGTCCGCCAAGAGGGCGGGAGGTGTCAGCCACGACGCGCGAGGAAGGCATGAGGTGAGGAGTCGTTCTTGAATCAGTCGGTGTTCGTGGGAACACGTGACTTATTGGAACATTCGTGCCGAGACGGGGCGGTCACGGACGATTCTCGAGGGTGTGAGCGGGCGGTCGTTCGGAGAGGCCCATCGGTAGCGCGTTTCAGCGCTCGAGTAGCG
>CAYZGY010000305.1:8518-8813 GCA_964478085.1 uncultured Planctomycetia bacterium | reverse complement strand
GCATACCCCCGTCGGGGCTTTGCTAACGAGCATTTCCCCTGCGGGGGGCGGCTGGTGGTCGACGTTCGCCACCTCTTGCCTCGATTTGTTGTCCGGCGCCTGGATGCTCTCGGCTGTAACGAGAGCCGCGCGTGTCTCGAGCATGCTAAGGAGGTTAGCAGACTCGCAACACGCGCGGCGATTGGAATCAGAATCAAACCCCAGAGTCAGCGTCCGCTATCACAGCCCGCTGTGCTGGTTGGGGTGAATCGAGCGCTTAGCGCTCGAGAGGGGGCTTACGGAAAGCCCCCTAAAA
>CAYZGY010000305.1:7665-8508 GCA_964478085.1 uncultured Planctomycetia bacterium | reverse complement strand
CAGAAGTAGACTTCCCAGCGGTTTCCTTCGCTCTTCCATAGCAGGATCATGAAGAGGATCGTGAAGACGCCGCCGGCCGAAGCCGTGCCGACCGTCCAAGTCTGGAGATCCTCGGTCGAGTATTCGGGGGCTCCCCACGCTGAGCGGACGTAGGCGAGCATCGCGAACGACGCGATCATGAGAAGCGCGATAAACGTCGTCAGGACGACCGAGCTCTTCTCGCGACCCTTGGCCATGCTGACCTGGTGGAGGAAGTTGTCGTCCGGCTTCTTTCCGACGTGCAGGCAGTCGGGGCAGGTGACGCGATCTTCGGAGAGCTGTGCCGAGACGCTGATCTCGGTGTAGCACTCGCTGCAGACGAAGGTCAGCGTCTTGCCGCGGGGACCCTTCGGGGGAGTGGCCTTCGGGAGCTTCTTGTCCTTCGAGGGCTTCTCCTTCTTCCCCTTGGCGCCACCTTTCTTTCCAAGATCGGCGCCGCCCTTCTTGCCCTTGCCGATACCGCCTTTCTTGGCGAACTTCTTCTTACCGGGCTTCTCATCGACCTCGCCGGCCGGGACCGGAGCGGCGTCGATGTCATCGAGGACGTCGACCGCGGTGTCGTCGGAGACATCGTCGCCACCGAGCTCTTCGGTCGCGTCGGCATCATCGGAGATATCGTCGAGGAGGCCGTCGATGTCGTCATCAGCGCTCTCATCGGCAGCCGGCTCATCATCCGGAGCAGCCTCGATGTCCGCGAGGATATCGTCGAGCGGGTCACCCGAATCGTCGTCGCTCGCGGTCTCGCCCATCGGCAGGTCGCCCGCCCCACCTTCAGCGAGCTCGTCTTCTCCGCCGATTTCGGCC
>CAYZGY010000305.1:0-7655 GCA_964478085.1 uncultured Planctomycetia bacterium | reverse complement strand
ATCGTCGGGATCCATCTCCGCCGCATCGGCCGTCGCCTCGTCGAGCTCGGCGATCACGTCCTCGGGGACGGTGTCCGGGATCTCGACTTCGACCGACTCATCGTCGCCGCCGTCGCTGTCGATATCGTCCAGGAGCGAATCGATGTCGAGGTCGTCCGTCGCGTCGTCAGCGGCGGGCCCGTCGGCGATGACGTTATCGCTGCCCGCCTCTTCGGCGATCTCGACCTCGGACAGCTCGCTGTCGCTCAGGAGATCGTCTTCGCTGAGAAGGTCGTCGAGATTGGCAGCGTCGCCCACACCCGAATCGCCCCCCCCCGACACGTCCCCGCCCCAGGCGCCCCCGGCCGCCTCGCCCTCCTCTTCGTCGCGCTCCACCTCTGCCAGCTCTCCGTCTGTGAGCAGATCGTCTTCGCGCTGACGGTCTTCGAGCTTTCCAGAGTCGCCCTCACCCGAATCGTCACCGCTCGAGCCGTCGCCTTCGCTGGAGAGCAGGTCTTCGAGGAACGAATCGTCATCCTCGAGCGGATCCGTCTCGTCCGATCCATCCTTCCCCGAGGCGCTCATCGAGATGCCGCCGTCGTTCGACTGACCGTCGCTCGACTGACCGTCGCTCGACGAGGCATCGACCGAGAGATCGTCCTCGCTATCGGAGACGCTCATCTCGTCGCCATCAAAACCATCCAACAACGCGTCCAAGTCCGCGTCATTCATGCCGAATTCTTCAAGTGGATCGTCGCTGGACGAATCTTTGCGTTCGTCGACCATGGTGCATCCTTAGCGAAATGACCGCTTTTTCCGATGAAAGACCCTGTTTGTCGCCCACGGCGAAGGACCATACTAACACAACGAATTGGAAATGACGGCAAAAAAGAGAGTCCGTTGGGTTTTTGTTACTGCTGAAATCACAACGGCTTAGCGCAGGTTTTGGTGGGGTTCGGGAGGCGCGGACGAGGGCTGGTTCGTCGTCCGTGCCGGGACGCTCGATGGCCGACGGGGAGCTACGGAGAACGACGACACCGCATCGTTCCCCGCACGGATTCGCCAACATTCCCTACATGCCGTCTCCAGCGACGTTCTCGTCGTGCCCGTAGGCGAATTCCTCGGTTCGATTTGAGGCGCGGCGAGTGCGAGTTCGCTAGAAGACCGGGCTCCTATCGTGGTATCTTCGCTGCATGGGCACAACCTGTTCGGGCGGCAGCGCCCGGCGGGTTTTCGTTCGGTTGACAGGTCCCGGGTAGGGGGTACGATCCGGATAGACATTTCGAATCGGTCGAGCCGAAACGCAAGGCTCTACCGCGTTCTCGCTCGCATGGGAGAGGGAAGCTGCGGGACCGAACCCGAGGTCGACTTTTCGGTGAGTGGCCTCGAGGGGCGCGCGCCCACTGGTAGCGCGAAACCAACGCCGAGAAAGGAGGTGGTCTTATCTTGTATCTACGAAAGGTGATTTGCGAGGTGACGTCCTCCTGACGTTTTGATTGGACTTGCCAGGTGATTTCCCCCTCCGAGTTCTTTGAGAACCACTTTGGAGGAACCAGGCGTCACCGAAACCCTGATGGCCCGCGTAATCACCTGCGGGGCGGCCATGAGCCGGCAGACCATCAGGGTTTTTTTCTGCCTTAGTCCTCGCGTTCAGAAATCATGGTGCACATGAGCGGCGTCTTCACCCGCTCGCTTTGTTGCCCTCAGTCGACGGTGCGCCTCCGGCAACGCCTCCTTCGGGCGCCGCGCGAGCGGGCGAACCCACTCGCACGATTTGCACAAGCATTCCTGAGCGCGAGCACTTAGGGATCGAAAACGGGTTTGGGATCTACGAACGGGTTCGGGATCGAGTCGTGGTATCGGTCGAGTCGTAAGGAGGCGCTATGGGCGAGGCGCGCTTTGTTCCGCTCGAGGGCTATCGTGAACTCTCCACTGACGAGGTGCTTCGTCGTGCGCAGGAGTTTCGTGAGACCGCCTCGAGCCGGCGTACGGTGAGGGACTTCTCGGATCGAGCCGTTCCCCGAGAGGTCATCGAGGAATGTCTGCGCGCGGCGGGCTCCGCACCAAGTGGGGCGAATCTGCAGCCGTGGAAGTTTGTCGTCGTCAGCGACCCGGCGACGAAGCGAGAGATTCGTATTGCAGCCGAAGCCGAGGAGCGCGAGTTCTACGAGCGACGCGCTCCGAAGTCCTGGCTCGACGCGCTCGAGCCGCTCGGAACCACGGCCGACAAGCCGTTTCTCGAGACGGCGCCGCACCTCATCGCGATCTTCTCCGAGCGCTACGCCCTCACCGCCGACGGGGGGCGAATCAAGCACTACTACTCCACCGAATCGACCGGGCTGGCGACCGGAACGCTGATTCAGGCCGTCCATCGGGCGGGTCTCGCCTCGCTGACCCATACACCCAGCCCGATGAAGTTCCTGTCCGAGATTCTGGGTCGACCCGAGAACGAGACGCCCTTCCTGCTGCTCGTGGTCGGCCATCCTGCGGAGGGCGCGACCGTTCCCGACATCGGGCGCAAGCCGCTCGAGGAGATCGCCACCTTCTTCGAGCCTTCGGGCAAGTAGCCCAATTCGACGATTCTCGATCCGACCGTCTCGAAGCTGGACGGTTTTCCTGCGGTCCGAATCCCCGAGAGACCAGGCAGGCGGCGTCGTTTTAAGGTTTTCTTAGCGCTGCCGTGATCGGCACATCGGATGCAGTTCCGACGTTGGTGCCAAGACCTCTACCGACGAAAAGCCGCTACCTTCCTGTCGCAAAGAGACACTGACATGAAGACCACGTCGAGAACCAGTTCGAGCCAGCAGGGATTCACGATCGTCGAACTCGCCATCGTCCTGTCGATCATCGGAATCATGATCGCGATGGTGCTCCCCGGAGTCGGCAGCGCTCGAAAGTCCGCGAACGAGGCCAACGCCGTTGCGGGTCTCAAGACGCTCTTCCTATCGCAGGTACAGTATCGCACTCGATTCGGTCAGTACGCCGTCCCACTGGCGAATCTCCAGAACGCCGGATTCACGGACGACTTCAAGGTCAGCGGCGACAACCTCGTCAAGAGCGGTTACGAGTTCCTGATCCAGCGAGTCGGCAACCGTCGAGTGGTCTGGGCTCGACCGATCGACAACGGACAGACCGGCAACCGCTACTTCGCCATCGGTGAACGCGGTATCATTCGCCACTCCGAGGTCGGCCGTCCGACCGAGGACGACCCCGCCGTCGACGAGAAGTCCGTCTCCGCCGCCGACGCAGATTAACCCCCCGAGCCCACGAAGGCATCCCGAAGCGCTTCGGGGACACCAAATACGCTCGCCGTGAACTTCCGGCCACTCTTCGGGTGCCGGAAGTTTCGTTTGAGGACGAAATCGAAGAGCAGTGGGTTGTACGAGTAGATCTCGCGCAGAGGGTCGACAAGATCGGGTTCGAGATAGCCCTTGCGCGCGAGGCCGCCGAGCTGCGTCAGCACGTTGATGCCGGCGAGAGGATAGTCGCTACCGTAGACGATGCGGTGGTGCAGGTCGGAGCGTGCGAGGAGCGTGTCGACCGGCTCACCGAGGCGATGAAAGAAGTGGAAGGCGGAGATCTCGCCGAAGAGAAGCCCTTCGTACTTCGGGTTGTCCATCATTCGGAGAAAGAGCCAGAAGCTCTTTATGGTCGGGCGATCGGGATGGTCGAGGTCGACATCGTTGCCGTCGGTTGCCGAGTGGAGCGCGACGACACGCACGCCTCGGTCGAGCGGGGCGCGTAAGAGTAGAGGGTTTCCGTTCGATTGGTCGTGGATGCTGTTGAACGCCTTCTCGCTTCCCGTGTGTGAGAGGAGCACCATTCCGTGGCGTTTCATTTCGTCGTAGAACGGCTCGATGCGCGGGTTTGACGGATCGATGCCGAGAGCGTTGGGAATCCACTTGACGAAACGGACGCCTGCCTGGCCCCAGCGACGGAGCTCTTCGATGGCGTCTTTGCGGTAGGGGTGCACGGAGACGACCGGGACGAAGACGTCGGGATTCTCTCGTGCGACGCGCGCCACGAGATCATTCGGTACGTGAAACGGAGTGTTCTCGGCGTCGAGCGTGCCGTCCTCGCGGTAGTGGCGATCCATCGCGTAGAGGAGCGCTTGCCCGTGGTGTGGATTGGCGCGCAGGAGATCGAGCAGACGTGCGAGGTACTGTTCATCGCCACGTTCGGGATCGTCGACACCTGCTGCCGAGAGATACACGCCCGCACGACCGCGTGAGATCGGATTGCACGAGTGGAACCAGGAGTCGTCGATCTCGATGCCCGACCCGCTCCCCGTTCCTGCGAGGTGCACGTGAAAGTCGACAGTCGACGTGCGGTCGAGATCGGAATAGGCATCTGCGATGAGCAGCTTCGCTTCGGAGCTGGCATTGGCCCACAGCTCGCTCGGAGGCCCGGCGAAGTCCCCTCCGAGCTCACGGTAGAGGAGGTGGCAGCTCGAGAGCGCCACGAAGAGTGTCGCGAAGAATACAGCGGCGAGAACTCGAAAACAGGGCATGATCGATCCTTCGCTCAAGGAGCTTCCGAGTCCCCGTCGAGCGCGTCGTCGTTCGTCGGCTCCCCCACGAAGGAGAACGCACGCACCAGTCGCAGGCGGTGCCCGGCCGATACACAGAGGGAGACCCCGGCCGGAACGAGCGCGTTGTCGCCGACGATCTCTTGGAGTCGTGCCACCGTGCGGGGGTTCATCTCGGGCGCTCGATCCTCGATCAACTCGCGCAAGACCTCCGCGAGTCTGCGAGCGGAGCTCTCCTCGCGCCGAACCAGCGAGCGGAGCCCCTGCAGGGTCTCTCGAAGCGTCACGGGGTAGCGCGCCGAGAGAGCGAGTAGCAGGACCATGACGCGCTTGACGTCCGTCGGAGGCCCACTCCCTTGGTGGAGCCAGATAATCTTGAGCAACTTGAAGACGTTGACCAGTCTCTTTCCGGCGCGCGGGCTGATGTCGGCAGCTTGACCGCATTTGGCGAGGATGTCGAGCTCGAACTCCTCGAGCGGACGAGGTTTCGTCGGCAGGATCTCCTGTTCGTCGTCGGCAGTTCGAGTCGGTCGACGACCGATTCGTGGTGATGAGCCACGGCGAGGAGGTGGCGTTTCGCTTCGACGCCGATGTGGCCGGTAAGAGCCCGGCCGGCGCACGCGGCGACTCTCGCGAGCGGACCTTCCTCTTCTTCGGTCACGGTTACGAGAAGGGTTGGGAGCCGCATTCGGGGCACGCGCGGACCGTCGATCCGCTGCCGTCTCGCGCCATGAACTCGTACCCCTACGATCCCGAAAAAGAGTCTTATCCGGCGGACGAAACTCACGCCGAGTATCTCATCGAGTGGAACTCGCGTCCAAGCTATCGCAGCGCGGGACGTTGAGGGACGCTCGTTCGACGTGTCCGATCGGCGCGCTATCTTTCGAGGATGCTTCGCAGTGCGCCTTCGAGCATCGGGTGCTCGAATCGGAAGCCGGCTTGCGAGAGCTTCGTAGGCTGGACGCGTTGACTCGCCAGAAGAGTTTCGTCCGCCATCTCTCCGAAGAGGAACCGAGCGAGGCCGGCGGGCATCGGCAGAACCGTCGGTCGTCGAAGCACGCGACCGAGCGTCTTCGTGAACACTCGATTGGTCACGGGATTCGACGAGACGAGATTGACCGGCCCTTTGATCGATTCGTTCTCGAGGCAGAGCTCGAGGGCACGCACGAGATCGTCGAGATCGATCCAGCTCATGTACTGCTCGCCGTCGCCGATGACGCCACCCGTGCCGAGTCGAAAAGGAAGGAGCATCTTCTTCAGAGCGCCGCCGCCCTTTCCGAGCACGACGCCCGTGCGGAGATGGACGACACGTGCTCCAGCGCGCGCGAGCGGCTCGCAGGCGGCTTCCCAGTGGCGGCAGAGCTCGGCGAAGAAGCCGGAGCCGCCCTCGCTTCCCTCGTCGAGTAGCTCGTCCCCGCGCGATCCGTAAAACCCGATTGCCGAGCCACAGAGGAAGTGTGCCGGCCGTTGGGGGCTCTCAGCGAGGTTTTCGCAGAGTCGGCGGGTCGCGTCGACGCGGCTCTCGACGAGCCGTCTCTTCTTCGCGTCGTCCCAGCGTCCGTCGGCGATGTTCTCTCCGGCGAGGTGGATGATCGCGTCAGAGCCCTGGATCGCGCGGAAGTCGATCTTCCCGGCGTCGACGTCCCACTCGAGGCTGTCGGCGATCGCCGGCCCGTTGTTGCGTGCGACGGGGACGACCTCGTCCTCGGCAGCGTCGAGCCGCGCGCAGAGCGCGGTCCCGATGAACCCCGACGATCCGGTAACGAGAATCTTCACGATGCCCCTTCGACCTGTTTCGAGACCTCTCCTTCGTCCACTTCGACAGTTCGGAGGCCCGGACTGTGTCGTGAGCGGCACGATCGACCTGCGAGTGCCGAAAATACCTACGTGACGATGTGTCCGAGTTGAAATCTGGTCCACTTGAAGCCAGCATTATCTTGTCGCGGGGTCCTTCTCGAAATTCAGGACGATTCGAATGTGCCCATACTCGTCACGCTCTGCGTTCGCGCTCACAGTTCCGTATTTGTTCGGTTCTCTGTTTCTCACGTCGTGCGGGGAAGATGCCGGCGCCTCCAAGAACGACCCGAACGCACCAGGTGTTCTCGTGACGGTCGAGAACGACGTGATCACGGTCGATCGGTACGTCGAGGCACTTCAGGCGAGTCAGAGGTACGGCCCGCGACAGTATCGGACGATCGAGGCAAAGGAGCACTTTCTTCGCAAGGTCGTCGATGAGTCCGTCGTCGCCGCTCACGCGCGCAAGGCCGGTTACGCCGAACGGCCAGGGGTGCGAAAGGTTGTCCGCGACATGATCGTCCAGCAGTACCTCGCAGATCATCTCGAGCCGGAGCTCGAGAAGATCGAGGTGACCGAGGACGAGATTCAACAGTTCTACGAGAAGAGCCGGTCGCTGTACGACGTCCCGCGTCGCGTGCTTCCCGCGTTGATCTACGTGCGTCGTCCGAAGGATCGCGACCCGGGCATCGACGGTGCGGCACGAGCGCGTGCGGCGAAAGCGAGGCAGGAAGCGCTCCAGTTGCCGAAGGGTTCCTCCAACTTCGGAGAAGTCGCGAAAGAGTACTCGGACGACAGCAAGAGTCGCATCAACGGCGGCGAAATCGGGTGGATCACCGACGGCGACGTTCCGAGCTGGCTCGAGGAGCAGGTTTCCGATACCGCGTTCACACTGACCGAGATCGGCGAGGTCAGTGACGTCATCGAAACGGAACGCGCGTTCTACATCGTCAAGCTCGTCGACCAGCAAGCGTCCGTGACCCGGTCGATCGGTACCGTGCGCGACTCGATCAAGATGGTGATCGAGAGGCGCAAGCGCGAGGCGATCCGCGAGAAGTTCTTTGCCGAGCTTCGTGGCGAGCTGAACGTGAAGCGCTCGAAGTCGTACAAAACGATGCTCGAGGAGATCCAGCCGCCGAAGCCCGGGAGCAAGAAGGCGCCAAGCACGCCGAATGGGGCGACGAAGACCGGTGCGGGCTCGAACGTGAACCCGGCACCGAAGCCGTCGAAAGAGACTCTCGACAAGGTCTACGACAAGTTTCGGGAAGTGCGGGGATAGCGGGGATAGCGGGTCGGCCCACTCGGAGGACTCCGTCCCGCCCCACTCCGCCTTGCCGGCTGCCGGGGACGAACC
>CAYZGY010000304.1:0-8823 GCA_964478085.1 uncultured Planctomycetia bacterium | reverse complement strand
CGACGCCAGACCGAGAAGGCTGCCGATCGCCTCGTGGAATCCGCGGTTCGCTCCCTCGCGTAGGAGCGGCGGCACGTCCGGGTTCGTGTACTCGAGGTAGTAGTAGATGTGTCCGAGCTCGTGGTGCGTCGTCTCCCACCAACGCGCGTTCGATTCGACGCTCATCAAGCAGCGAACGTCGTGGTGAAGATCCATGTGCCACGCGCTCGCGTGGTTGTTCTTGCTGTAAGGGGCGCCCTTGGGAAGCGGATAGAGGCTCGATCTCGTGTAGAAGCTCTCGGGCAAGACATCGAATCCGAGACTGACGTAGAAGTCCTCGGCTTCCTTGATCAGCCACTCGGGCGTCTTGTTCTTCAGCTCTGCGGTGAGGTCGAGGCCTTCGACGGTAACGAGGTCGTTCCAGCTCTGGCCCCAACGGTTCGGCAGCCAGTGGGCCGGCAGCATCTCGGGGACGGGCTTCTTGTACTTCTCGGCGAGCGTGTATCTCGCCCAGGTGTGAATCTCACGGTAGAGAGGACGAAGCTCGCGCGCGAAGCGGCGCATCTGCTCCATCATCTCGGGAACCGTCACGCCGTAGTCCGACACCTGATACTCGAAAAAGTTCGAGTACCCGAGCGCCTTGGCCGTGTCGTTGCGCAGACGAACAAGGTTCTCCAGCCCACTCTTGAGCCCCTTGCCGACCTCCTTCGACTCCGACCACGCGATGAGACGTTCGGCCTCGTCGGACGAGTCGGTCAGGATGCCGTCGATATCGTTTGTCGAGACTTCTTCGCCGTCGATCTCGAACTTGTAACCGTAGAGCGTCTCGGTCTGGGCGGCCTCGGCTTTGATGCGCTCTTTGACGACCTCCGGAATCGTCTGAGGACTGTCGGCGGCGAGGTAGAGGATCGCTTTGAGTTGACGACGCTGGAGATCGGTCAGGAGCTCCGGCTCGTCGAGGAACTTACGCGCGGTTTCGATGACCTCGACCGAGCCGGTGAACTTCGCGAGGGCCCCGTCGGCCGCCTCGACGTTATTCGAGTTCGTCTTGTCTCCCTCGACGATTCGAGTGTTGAGCGCCCAGTGAGCCTCGGCTGACTCCTTCGTCAACTCGACATACTGCGAAGTGTAGTTGTCGAGGAATCGCTCGATCGGCGTTTTGCAGGAAATCCCGGGGACGATGAGAGAACCGACCGACGCGACGGTGACGATTCGAAAGAGACTCTTCATCACTTCGTTCCTCAGCTTTCTGATTCGTCGAGCATCAAGCGTCGCTCGAGCCCAAGACGTTCTTCAGCCACTCGGCCATGTCCCGAAACTCTTCGTAACAGGCCGAATGCTCCATCGGGTACACGTGCCAGTCGACCGAGTAGCCGCGTTCTTCGAGTACGGTCCTCGAGTACTCCGCCGCAGCGAAAGGAATGACGGGATCGAGCGTTCCGTGCGCGTAAAAGATCGGGAGATCACGATTCGCCTCGCTGCCTTCGCTCTCGAGCGTCTTGTGGAGCGGCAGGCACGTCGACAGCGCGAGGATGCCGCCGAGTCGCTCGGGATACCGAAGCCCGGTCTGAAGAGCGATCGCCCCGCCCTGGGAGAAACCCGCGACGACGATCCGCGACGCATCGATCCCGCGCGAGATCTCGTGCTCGATGAGATCACAAACTCGCTTCTCCGATTCGCGGATGCCTTCCTCGTCCTCGTCCTCGAAGTACTTCTCGTCGAGTCGGCGGATGTCGTACCAGGCGGGCATCATCATCCCCATGTTGATCGTCACACACTTCTGCGGTGCGTGCGGGAAGATGAAACGTATGCCGAGCTCCTCTCCGACCTCGAGCCCCTCTCCGACCTCGAGCCCCTCTCCGACCTTGAGCTCCTGCGCGAGGGAGCTCCAGCCATGCCCGGTGTCGCCAAGACCATGGAGCAGGATGACCGCGCTCCGAGCGTCGCCCTTCGGGTTGATCTCGATCCGGTCCAGTAGCTCGTCGCCCATAAATCGCTCGAATGCTCGATCGTTCGCCAAGAAAAGTTCGACAGGAGAGCAAGAATTAACAGAATGTCGGGCAGGAAGGGAAGCACGAACCGAACGAAGCGATGACCTACCGCAGTCTGCGCTCGTGTGTCGAGGACCTCGAGCGCGCCGGACAACTGATTCGCGTACGCGACGAGATCGACCCCGATCTCGAGATCGCCGAGATCCAGCGTCGGCTCTACGCCACGCAGGGTCCCGCCGTGCTTTTCGAGAATGTCCGAGGGACGAGCTTTCCCGCGCTCGCGAACCTCTACGGAACGATGGATCGGTGTGAGTTCATCTTCCGCAGGACGATGGAGCGCGTGCGCAAGATCGTCGCCGTCAAGGCCGACCCGGCCGCGGCGCTCAGAGCCCCCTTCAGCTATCTCACGGCGCCGCTGACCGCCTGGCGTTCCTTGCCGAAACGTGTGCGCAGCGGCCCGTGCCTCGAGTTGAAGACGTCGATCGATGCGCTCCCACAGATCAAGAGTTGGCCCGACGACGGCGGACCGTTCATCACGCTGCCGCAAGTGCTGACGCTCGATCAAAGCGACCCACGCATCATGCGCTCGAATCTGGGCATGTACCGCGTTCAGATGGGCGGCAACGAGTACGAGCCGGGTCGTGAGATCGGGCTGCACTACCAGATCCATCGCGGTATCGGAGTCCACCACTCGATCGCGCTCGAGCGCGATGAACCGCTCAAGGTCTCGATCTTCGTCGGGGGCCCGCCCGCGCACACGTTTTGCGCGGTCATGCCGCTTCCCGAAGGACTGAGCGAGCTGCTCTTCGCGGGCATGCTCGCTGGACGGAGATTTCGCTACGCGGTTCGCGACGGCTTCGTCATCTCGGCAGACGCCGACTTCACCATCGTCGGCACGGTCGATCCGAAGAAGATGAAGCCGGAAGGCCCCTTCGGCGATCACCTCGGCTACTACAGCCTCGCGCACGATTTTCCCGTCCTCGACGTCAAGGCCGTCTATCACCGCAAGGATGCGATCTGGCCCTTCACGGTCGTCGGTCGCCCGCCGCAAGAGGACACCTCGTTCGGCGGACTGATCCACAAGCTGACCGCTCCGCTCGTCCCGAAGGAGGTTCCCGGGCTGCGCGCGATGCACGCGGTCGACGCCGCGGGAGTGCACCCGCTCCTTCTCGCGATCGGCAGCGAGCGCTACGTGCCTTACGCCGAGCGGCGGCCGCAGGAGCTCTGGACGATCGCGAACGCCGTCCTCGGATTCGGTCAGGCGTCGCTCGCGAAGTTCCTCTTCATCGTGGCCGGTGAGGATGCACCCGAGCTCGACGTCAACGACGAGGCCGCGTTTCTCACGCACCTCCTCGAGCGCGTCGACTGGACGCGGGACGTGCACTTTCAAACGCGCACGACGATCGACACGCTCGACTATTCGGGCACGGGTCTCAACGAAGGGTCGAAAGCGATCGTCGCCGCTGCCGGTGACAAGCGCCGCACGCTCCGAAGCGATGCCCCCGCGCTGCTCGATCTACCGAGCGAATTCTCAGGCGCGCGGGTCGCGCTGCCGGGCGTCCTGCTCCTCAAAGCCCCGCCCTTCGAAAGTGGCGAAGACGGATACGCGAGTGCGGAGTCTCTCGCGGCCACGCTCTCGTCGTCCTCGTCGCACGACGCTCTCGACGGCATCGCCCTCATCGTCCTCGTCGACGACCCGGAGTTCACGGCGGCCGACCTCAAGAACTTCCTCTGGGTGACCTTCACTCGCGCGAACCCGTCGCACGACGTCCACGGCGTCCGCAGCTTTGTCGAGCACAAGCATTGGGGCTGCGAAGGGCCGCTGATCATCGACGCGCGCATCAAGCCGCACCATGCACCTCCGCTCATCGAGGATCCTGCGATCACCGAGCGCGTCGATCGCCTCGTCGGACCGGGCGGAGCGCTCGAGAACGCGTTCAAGACTTAACCTCGAGCTACAACGCCTTGATCGCCCAATTCCGCGAGGACCTGAACCCGTCGCTCACCTACCGTTCGATCTACGAGCTGCCGAAGATCGAGCTCGACGACTCTTCCGAGGATTCGCCCCGATGAGAGACGACTCCATTTGCCCCCACTGCCAAAGCATGGAGATCCGCGTCGTCTCATCACGCCCGCGAGTCGCGAGCGACGATGGCGAGCACGAGATCGCAGTGGATCGCTACGTCTGCGTCGACTGCGGCTACACCGAAGAGTACGTCGCGAGCGAGAGCGACCTGAAGCTCCTCGCGAACGTCGGCCGCTCGCACACTCACCCCGAGCCATTCGGCGCACGTGTCCTGGACGAGATTCGTGAGCGCGGCCTCTTCTCCCAGCTGACACAGCGGATGGACTATGCACAGATCCAGAGGTTCAAGGATGCCGACCGCGGGACCGTCGTGCGGCTCTTTGCCGGCGGCCCGCAAGGCTACGGCGCCGTCCAGCGCCTCGAGACGGCGTCGCCGAGCGAGATCGTCGACGTCCTCCAACAGGACGTCCTCGCTCGAACGCAGAACGGCGCGCTCGCTGCAGCGATCCTGCTCGGGTCGTTCTGAGTCGGAGAACGCCCCAGCGACCGACAGACAAGGGTTTTGACAGGGAAATTTTCGCCCCCTTGCTCAGGTCGAGTCGAATTCCTCGAGAGCCGCCTTTCCCACGTCCGAATTCCCGCTAAAATCGGAGGTTCGGGAACTGTGTTGGGTCCCGTTGGGAATCAGGACGAGTCAATCCGCTCGAGGAACGCCGATCGAACGCGGCGCGAGCGTCCGTGAGCCCGGATTTGACCACATTCGGTAAGGTTCGTTTCGCGAGGAAACGCACATGGATAGGTATTCGTGGCGAGCAGCGCTGCTGCTCCTGGCATTCTCCGTGTCATTCGCCCCGTCGGCGCACGCCCAGTTCGACCTCGTTCTCGAGGAGGACTTCGAGGGCAAAGGAATCGACGGCGAGCTCCTCAACAATGCGCAGATCGTCGACCTGGAAGACGGTCGCGGCTCGCTCCTGTCACTCACGCAGGGCGAGAATTCGCAGTCGGGCTTCGCGTGGTTCAATCAGCCCTTCGGGCTTCAGGAAGAGCGCGTTCGCATCACGTTCGATGCGTGGATTCGTCCCGGCCAATCGGCCGTCCCCGCCGACGGCATGTCGGTCATCTTCCAGTTCGGAAACAACACCGCTGCAACCGGCGGTGGCGGTGGTGGTCTCGGAACGACCAACTTTCCGACGGAGTACGTCTCGGTCGCCTTCGACATCTGGGACAACGGTGCGAACGACCCCGAGACCGTCTGTGACTCGGGAGCGCAGCACACCTGCCACATCGAGGTCAACCAGAACAGCAACCCGGGTGCGCAGCCCTCGGTTCAGACGAACGTCGACTTCGGCGTCGACGCCCCGGACTTCACCACCGTCGGTGACACGCTCGTCCCGATTCGCGTGCAGATCGACTTCAACAACGGATCGATCGAGGTTCGCCTTCAGACCGATGAAGACCCGAATTTCGCGGATCCGGTCCTCGTTCTTCAGTCGGGTCTCGAGGCCTTCCCCGAGGGTGTCGAGTCGATCATCGGCTTCGCGGCCTCGACCGGAGGCGCGAACGCCCACCACGAGATCGACAACCTCCTCATCGAGGCGGCCGAGGCCTGCTGTCGCGAACGCGAGATGGCTCCGCTCGGCGGCGGAACGAGAGGCGCGATCAACTGCGGTAGCAACGTCGAGGTGACCGGTATGGTCGGCGGCGAGAGCTACACCTTCGTCGCGGATGCCTCGTACGGCAATCTCGTCGGCACCGAGAACGAAGAGAGCTGCGACGGCGACAGCTGCATCGTCGAGACGATCGCAGGCTACGGCTGGATCTACGGCAACGCCGTTGGCGGTCCCGCGGATCCTCCGATCGACGTCACGAACGTCGGCGATGAGAACCTCCAGGCGATGTACCAGACCGAGCGCTGGGCCAACGGCCCCGTCGGCTACCAGTTCGACGTCCAGGACGGCCGCTATGAGGTCAACCTCCACTTCGCCGAGATCTGCCCCTGTGGTGTCAGCGCGACGGGAGACGGCACACGTCACGTCAGCGCGCGCGTCGAAGGCGACCAGGTGCTCACGCACTGGAGTGCCGCGCAGGCAGCGGGCGCCGAAGCCGGATCGAGCGATGCGATCATGCGCCGCGCGGTCGTCCGCACGTTCCAGGTCGACGTCACCGACGGCGCTCTCAACGTCACGATCATCGATACGGGCCTGACGACGAACCCGCCCGAGAACGCGCAGATCAACGGAATCAGCTACCGCCGCCTCGGCGACGCGACCGGTGCGGACTCCTCGGGGGACATCGAGGATTCGAGCCCCGTCCACCTGCCGGCGAACGCGACCCTGACAATCGTCGACACCGACTTCGACGACGACGAGGTCGGCGTCTGCCCCGACGGCGTCGTCTGCAACACGAACACCGCCGGCGAAGAGCCGCGTGTCGTCGACTTCAGCGACTTCCACCAGCTCGGGCTCGACAGCCCCCGCCTCCGTCTGACCTCGAACGCCGGCAGCCTCGGCAACACGGCGATCTTCGAGGAATCGGCGGACCTCGGTCGATTCGACTTCGAGGCTTCGTTCGACGTCTTCCTGACGCGAGACCTTCTCAACGGCAACCCGCCGGCGGACGGCATGACGTTCTTCTTCATCTCGGGTACCGAGGATGTGCTGACGACACTCGGTGCTGCAGGTGGAGGTCTCGGCTACCACCAGATTCCGGGTGACGGTTTCGCGGTCGAGGTCGACACGTGGTCGGGTGCTAATGACCCGAGCGGCGCCAACACGAATGGCTACGGCCACGTGGGTCTCGTTACCAACGGTGACGTCACCGCGCACCTCCAACACAACTTCGCGCAGAACCCCGACACCGACCCGGCGGAATGGCCGGTCAGCCTCCTCGATGATCCGAAGAGCCTCGAGAACGGTCAGTGGAACTCCGGTACGTTCGCCCTCGAAGAGGCCGGCACGGCCGGCGTTCACGTCGAATGTGAGCTCAACAACGATCGCTTCCGCGTCTGGGTCTCCTCGATCAACGACGAACCCACGGAAGGTCCGACCTACCCACGCACGCTCGTCGTCGACACGTTGCTCAGCTACGCGGTGTCCGGTCTCGGCGAAGGCTTCTTCGGCTTCAGTGCCGGAACGGGTGGTGCCGTCACTTGGCACGAGGTCGACAATGTCAGGATCGACCTGATCCGCAACAAGGACGTCAATGTCACGCGGCATATCAGCCCGTCGACCTACACCGACTCGTCCACGACGATCGACGTCACGCTCAACATCTCCGTCGAGGCGGACACGGGCGACCACACGCTCGCCATCGCGGATACGCTGCCGGCCGGCTGGACCGCCGAGAACTTCTCGGATGGCGGAAGTTTCGCGGACGGCGTCGTTTCGTTCTCGCTCTCGGGCCTCAACGCAGATTCGGCCGCTACGTACCGGCTCGTTCCGAGCGACGATACGCGTGGCGATGCGACGCTGAGCGGCACGTTCAATCCCGACAGCACGGTCGATCTGCCGATCGGCACATCGCTCGTCGGCTGGCTACCCCCGCAGTTCCCGCGCGGTGAAGGCGAAATCCTCATCGCGGAGGATTTCGACGACTACGCCCAGGGCGACTGCCCCGACGGCGCGACTTGCAACAGCAACGCGGTCGGCTTCGACACGTGGAAGCCGGTCGTCACGCAGGATCCGGGTCGCGAAGGCCGCCTGCAGCTCACCGACGACGCTAACAGCCGCTCGGGTTCGGTGATCTGGAACGAGCCGGTCGATCTGCTGCAGAACTCGTTCGTCGCAGAGTTCGACGTCTACATCAGCGACCCGACCGCCGCGAACTTCCCGGCGGACGGCATGACCTTCATGGTCCTCGACGCGGCGGTCAATGATCAGACCGCTCTCGGCTTGGGTGGAGGTGGCATCGGCTACCAAAACCTCAGCGGCTTCGCGGTCGAGATCGACACTTGGAGCGGCGGAGAAGATCCGTCGGGCTACAACACGACGGGTTACGCGCACGTCGCGGTCGTCCGTGATGGTGTCGTCGCGGCGCACGTCCAGACCTGTGTCGATTTCGATCCGACGCTCGTTCCGATCTCCGCGGGTGGTGAAGGCTGGCCGAACTTCGTCGATCAGACGGGCGGCGCCGGTGTCCCGCTCCACTTCGAGATCAGCTACAACAACGGTGGCATCGAGGTCTGGATGAGCGCGCCGGATACGACTGCGCTCGCACCGGGCGGTGGTGCCGGTGGCATTCCGTTCGACCGCGTCAAGGTTCTCGAGACGGTCGTCAAGTTCAACGAGTACGACTCGGAGGACACCGACCCCGTCCTGCCTTTGGCCCACATCGGCTTCAGCGCCGGTACGGGTGGCGCGGTCTCGTTCCACGAGGTCGACAACTACTCGCTGACGCTCTACGACAAGGACGACGGCGGGCAGCCGGGAGTAGGCTTCACCCGTGGCGACACGGACGGTAACGGCCAGCTCCTCCTCAACGACTCGATCCAGATCTTCGGCTGGCTCTTCCAGGGCGCGGCGGAGCCGGGTTGTGTCGCTGCGGCGGACGCGAGCGGTCAGGGTCAGGTCAACCTGACCTCCGGTATCTACGGCCTCAACTTCCTCTTCACGGGTGGACCGGCGCCTCCGGCACCGTTCCCCGATTGTGCGAAGAGTGCAAGCGAAGCCGATCTCGCGCTCGGCTGTCTCAACGAGCACTGCCCGTAGCCTCATTTGAGCCCTTTGTTCGATAGACGATTTTCTCGCGTCGCGAACAGAGGCTCGAGCGGCTCTGACCAGAAGCGGGGGGGCGGGGCGGCACCCCGCACCGCGCCGCCGGGGGGGGGAT
>CAYZGY010000303.1:1682-8827 GCA_964478085.1 uncultured Planctomycetia bacterium | reverse complement strand
GGCGCTTCTTTCATGTGTCGCGTTTCATGTGTCGCGGTGGGTCGCCGCGATTCGTCGTGACCTTCGACTCGAGGCAGCTCGTGGCTAGCAGCTCGTGGCTACCTGCGCGTCAAGGACGTTCTAACTCAGCGAACCGACGGCGCGCTCCACCTGGGACTTCCTCCGAGCCACGGCATTCTTGTGATAGATGTGCCGCTTCGCCGCCTTATCCAGCTTAGATACGAGCGTGCGGGAGAGCGTCTGGGCCTCTTCCTTGTTCCCCTCCGCCACCAATCCGGCGAGCTTCTTCGTCAGCGTGCGGATCTCGTTCTTGGCGGAACGGTTGCGAAGGTTGCGGACGGCGTCCTGACGGAGGCGCTTCTTTGCTTGCCGGCTGTGCGGCATGGTTCTCGTATCTCGTTTCGGGTCTTGGCTCGAATCCCCCGGTCATCGGCCCGACGCCGACGAGGGTGTAGACGGCGAATCTTACAGAATTCGCCGCTCGAAACAAGGAAAAAAGGCCCGAACTTGAGGTCTCGAAATCCTCGCGAGATCCGAGGTTACGACATCAGGTTCGTCACGCGGGCCGAGACGTCGCGGTAGCCGATGTCCGTCGCCATGATCGTCTCGTAGTGCTCGAGCGCGGCGGCCTTGTCACCCATGGCCGCGAAGGCCGTCGCCAGGTTGTAGCGAACGCTCTTCGCCATGTCGCTGTCCGCGTCGGCGATTCCGGAGAGCGCCAGCTCGTACTGATTGACAGCGATCTTGTGGACGCCCTTGGCCTGGAAGCACTGGCCCATGTTGTTCTGGGCGCGGACCTTGAATTTCGGGTCCTTGATCGCCTTCTGAAATTGCTCGATCGCGGCGTCGAACTGCTCTCCCTGCATGAGGAAGTCGCCGTAGATGACCTTGAGCTCGTAGTCGGTCGGGTGGGCCTTGACCTTGCGCTCGTACTCCTCGATGCGGAACTTGAGGAGTCCGGATTCGGCGACCTTGAGCTTCTCCCGCAGCTCGGCGAGCTGGGCATCGTCGCTGCCGTTTTGCTCGACCTTTTCGATGGCGGCGTTGAGCTCCGTCACGCGCGTCTTGTGGACGACCTCCTGAAGCGTGCCGAGCTTGTCGACCGCGAAGAGGTCCTGCGGGTTGACCTCGAGAGCCTTCTTGTAAGCTGCCTGCGCGTACTTGAACTGGCGCAGGTCCTGGTAGAGCTGTCCGAGCTCGCGCCAGAGGCGCGAGTTGGTCGGCTCCTTCTTGAGGTCTTCCTTCTTGAAGCGAATCGCCTCGACGCGATCTTCGTCGGTTCGGATGACGGCGGAGCGCTTCTCGAGATCGGCCGACTCTTCCTCGTCCTTGAGCATCGCGCGGAACGAGTCGTCGCCGCTCTCCGCCTTGCGATCCTCGACGGACTGCACGAGCGTCTGCGCCGCGAGGTCGCGGACGGCCTTCGAAGCCTCCTTGTCCTCCGGCTTGTACATCTTGAGCTTCTCCCAGGCCTCGATCGCCTTCTTGGGATCGCCCTGCTCTGCGTAGAGTTGACCGAGCTTGCGGTAGCCCTCGACGTGACCCTTGTCGACGTTAATCACGTCCTCGTAAATGCCGAGCGCCGCATCGACGGCCTCGATCTGCTCGAGGCACTCGCCGAGATCGTAGAGAAGCGCTGAGTTGTGAGGCTGCGGGCGGATCGCTCGCTCGATCTCCTGGATCGCCTCTTCCCACTTCTTCTGGACCTTGAACTTCTTCGCCTTGGCGAGGAAGCCCGACGTCTGCAACTTCGTCTTCATGCCGCCCTGTGGGTTTCCACCCGCGAACTCGACGACCTGCGCCTCGATGAGGTGCAATTTGCGACGTTCCTCGGCAGCCTTCGGGTCGAGCGTCAAACCCTGAAGATAGAGCTCGATGGCGTATTCCGAATTGCCTTTGCGTGCAGCTTGCTCAGCGCGTTTGAAGATGTCCTTGGCCGGGTTCACGACGAAATCTCCACCAGGGAAAGGGATCTCAAGGTAAGGGGGGAAAAGAAGATAAGACAATCAGCCTACCACGCGGGGGCCGATAAATCAACAGCTTGCAGCGTGTGGGATTTGCCTTCTGTGCCTACGAGACGGCGGCGAGCTCGTTCGGGGCCCTACACCCCAAATTCGCGCGTGGGAAGGATTTCGAAGACGCCGAAGGGAGTCCGTTCGGGACCCGTTCGGAGAGGACCAGTCGTCGGGCTCAGTACGGCAGCTCGCCGTGCTGAGCCTCGTAGTCGACCGTGTCGACCATGACGATAGAGTCCCACGGACAGCCATCGAGGAAGGTCCCGTCGGGACCCTTTGTCGTGCACTTGCGACAACCGATGCACTTGAAGGGGTCCACCTCGATGACACCGAAGGTCGGCGCGCCCGGGTTCTGGGTCAGAATCATGCACTCGTCGACGGGGCAGTAGGTCTGGCAGACCGGAGAGCCCGCACAGCCCGTGCAGGATTCCGTGATGTAGGCCATCACCTTGGGTTTCTTCTTCCGCCGACCGGACTTCTGAGCCATTTCTTCTTCTTCTTCGCCTTCGTAGACTTCGATTTCCTTCGGGGCTCGGAAGAGCCGCCGCAGCGCGGAATTGTACCGTCAGAACCCGCGGATCGACCACGCTTTTCGTTCCGTCTTCGGCCGGACGCGACATTTTGCCGCGAGTTCGCGATTCGGACGGCAGGATTTCGCCCCAGCGAGCTATTCGCCCCAGCGAGCTAGCGGCGGCAGATCTCGAGAAGCTCCGAGAAGCTCTTGAGGCGCCAATCGGGGGGTGCAGCGTCGAAGTCTCGCGGGCGAAAGCCGTACAGCACCCCGGCGACCGGGCAGCTCGCCGCGCGCGCCGTGTGCACATCGACGTGGGTGTCGCCGACGAGGAGCGTGCGCTCCGCCGAGGCGCCGGCCTTCTCGACGATGGCCTGGAGGCCCGACGGGTCCGGCTTTCGCGGCAGGGCTCCGTCACCACCGATCGCGGCGAGGAAGAGTTCGGAGATTCCGAGGACATCGAGGATCCTCTCCGTCGCGCTCTCGGGCTTGTTCGTGAGCACCGCGAGCGCGTGAGTCTCCGCGAGCGCGTCGAGGGTCTCGCGAACACCCGGGTAGAGCTCGCTGTCGTGGAGACCGGTCGCGTTGTAGTGATCGACGAAGAGCTCGAGTCCGCGGTCGACGTCCTCGCTCTCGAACGCGGCGCCCTCGTGGCCGAGCGAGCGCTCGACGAGGACTCGTGCGCCGTCGCCGACGTATCGGACCACCGTCTCGAGCTCGAGCGGCTCGCGACCGAGCTCGCCGAGCGCGTGCCCGATGCTCTGAGCGATGCCCTGGCGCGTCTCCGCTAGCGTTCCGACGACGTCGAAGATCAGCAGGTCGAAGGGGGGAGAATCGCTCATCGCGGGATTCTTGTCGGGTCGCCCTCGAATGGGCCGAAAAAATCGAAACCGAGCCGGCCGAGGGTACAAGCTTCCAGAGGGCGGGGGAAGGCTTCTTTGTGATGCGGCAATACATTACAGAATCGGTACTTGTGTGAACTTGCGGGGGTAGAACCCGTGGCGTATACTCCACTATGTCGCGTGGAGCTATTCCTTCGGCACCAGATGTGAAGACCTCTCGAGTCGAACAGCGACCGATCTACCGAAATGGAACCTCCTGGGAACGATTCACCTCATGAGACTCGTTATCATCGCTGTCGTCTTTCTGGGTGCCGTCACCACCTTGATCACTGTCGGGGTCATCAACCGCGGGACCGAGGTCTTCACGTTCGATCAGATTGCGGTGGCTGCGCCTGGCGAGGTGAGCCCCTCGAAGTACATCAAGATCGAGCGTGGCTGGATCGTCGAGATCGTCAGCCTCGCGCCGGATCTCAAGTTCCGGTACGGCAATCCGGAGAGCCCTGGATCCGCGATCCTCGTCGAGAGTGACCGCAATCCGCCCGATAATTTCCGGGTCGGTATCGGTGCCTCGCTCAAGGGTTACTACGACCAGGAGAACGGCGTCTTCCGCGCGGCCGAGGTCACGACGAACTGCCCGACGAAGTACGAGTCGGCCGACGATCTCAAGGGCGTCGACGGGGACAAGAAGGCCGAATACGGTCAGTCGGGGGACGGCAAGTCCCGCGCGAGCGATTACGGTGGCGGAGCGGCCGATGTCCAGCCCGCTTCCAAGCCGAGCGCCGACACTTTAAGTCCTGGGAAAGAAGGATCGGCGCCGTAGCAGGCCGATCGATTTCCCAGATATTTACTAGAGGAACGCGAAACCGAGCCCGGGAGAGGGGATTCGGGCCTCAGGCGAGAACTTTCGCCGTCCGATAGATCGATGTCGGCCGCGGCGGAGTTCCGTTGACGGCGAGAAGACCCGATGGGAAGCTCGTCCGCGAGTTTTCACAGCCGACCGGCTCGAGTCGGTAGCCGCTCGATCGAGCGTCCGCCGAATTGTTGGAGAGTGAACGGAGCGAATCCGTGGATGTTCTGAATTTCGGTCTGACCCTGACGTGGGTCGCAGCGGTGACGACGGCGCTCGTCTGGGTCCTTTCGGTCCTGGCGATCTCGACGAAAGACCGTCGCCTCGTCGTCAGTGCCCGTAGTGGCTTCTACGTCACCTTCTTTCTCTTGCTCGGCGCGTCGGCGACGCTCGTCTACGGCTTCATCGCCGGCGTCTACAACAACGAGTACATCTTCGGGCACTCCGACCGAAACCTGCCGTTCTTCTTCCGCTTCGCGGGACTCTGGGCGGGTCTCGAGGGGTCGCTGCTCTTTTGGACATTTCTCGTCGGCGCTGCTTGCGCGATCGCCGGCTTTCAGCATCGTTGGAGCAGTCGCCATCCGAGCGGACGTCGCATGGAGCCGTACGTCTACCTCGTGCTCGCGAGCGTCCTCGGCTTCTTCCTCGCGCTGACGCTCAAGCAAAATCCCTTCGGCGAGATGCCGGCGAAGAACGTCGCGCACCTCGCGGGTCAGTTCAACCTGCCGATGGATCACCAGGGCAACCTGCTCAACGGCAAGGGGCTCAATCCGCAGCTCGTGAACTACTGGTTCGTCTTCCACCCGCCGACCTTGTACCTCGGCATGGTGACGTTCACCGTGCCGTTCGCGTTCGGCATCGGCGCGTTGATCTCGGGCGAGTTCGGTGACTACTGGATTCGCATCACGCGTCGCTGGGCGATGGTCGCCTGGCTCTTCCTGACCACCGGAATCATCCTCGGCGGACTCTGGGCCTACCGTCAGCTCGGCTGGGGTGGCTACTGGGCGTGGGATCCGGTCGAGAATGCCTCGTTCCTGCCTTGGTGCGCCGCGACGGCCTTCCTGCATTCGATCATGATTCAGGAACGACGCGACATGCTGAAGTGGTGGAACGTGTTCCTCCTGATCTTCGCGTTCTTCCTGACGATCGAGGCGACGTACATGACGCGCGCGGGCGAGGTCGACTCGGTCCACGCGTTCGCGGGCGGCACGGACATCGGCACGTGGTTCCGCATCTTCAAGTGGACGATCGCCGGGACGGGACTTTTCCTGCTCTTCTACCGCTTCTCCGATCTGCGCGGACAGCACCAGCTCGAGTCGCTGCTCTCGCGTGAGGCGGCGTTCTTCATCAACAACCTAGTGCTCGTCGCGATCGCCGTCGCGACGTGGACGCTGTCGTGGTTCCCGAATCTCTCGGAGTCGTACACGGGCAACAAGATCACCTACGACGTCAACGACTTCAACCTGTTCATGACGCCGCTCCTTCTCCTGCTCTTGATCCTGACGGCCATCGGCCCCGGGCTCGGGTGGGTGAAGACGACGAAGAAGGCGCTCAAGAAGAACTTCATCGGCCCGACGCTCTTCTCGCTGGTCGCCTTGGCCGTCACGTACACCCTCTTCGCGGTGCTGCGTCCCGAGACGATGACCGGCAAGCAGGTCTTCGTCCCCAAGCCGATCGCCGATTGGATCTGGGAGAAGGACTCGCCGACCGTCTTTTACCCCGCGGGGCTCTACCCGACAGGCATCGGGCTCTTCTGCGCCTATCTGATCCTCGGGACGATCGGCGCGGAGTGGTGGCGCGGCTTGCGCGCTCGCATGAAGTTCCGTGGCGAGGGCTTCGTCACGGCGCTGTTGAACCTGTTCACGCGCGACAACCGACGCTGGGGCGGCTACATCGTCCACATCGGAATCTCGACGCTCGTCATCGGCATCTTCATCAGCGCGATGTTCCGCACCGAGGAAGAGAAGCTGATCGTCAAGATGGGCGAGCACGCACGCATCGGCGATTACGTGATCTCGCCCAAGAAGGCGAATCGTCCCTACGCCGAGATTCAGCGCGCCGAAATGGACATTCGCATGAAGAAGAA
Source organism: uncultured Planctomycetia bacterium (assembly GCA_964478085.1). Taxonomy (GTDB): domain Bacteria; phylum Planctomycetota; class UBA8108; order UBA8108; family UBA8108; genus CAYMLL01. The sequence goes on along the minus strand of CAYZGY010000303.1, from coordinate 2,526 downwards.
GCGTGTCGAGGACTTCGAGGAGGGGCTGCCGTACCTGCGCGACCAGGTGTTCTTCGAGATTCACTACGATCCGCTCCCCGAGGACGAGAACGGAAAAATCGCTCACGCGGCCGCGGGTGACGAAAAGGTGCCGCTGGGAGTCTCCGAGCAGTTCAAGCGCGACGTACGGCAGCAGGGCATGCGCTTCGTCTCGTCGAAGGGACTGTCCGAGAACGCCGAGCTCATCTGCGAGCTCGAGCCCGAGCGTCGCTTCTATCCCAAGCAGGACCAGTGGATCAACGAGGTCAGCATCAAACGGCAGGCTCTCGGTGACATCTACATCTACTACGCGAACCGAACCGCGGATGAACGAGTTATCCTCACCGCGTACCTCAACCCGATGATGATGCTGATTTGGGCCGGCTGGCTCATCATGATCTTCGGTGGTGCTTTCGCGATCATTCCGTTCTCCGGAAATCGAGTCGGGTTGTCCGAATGAGAGTACGCGAGAGAGGAGTGGAGGGAACCCTGCGATTGCTCGTCCTCGTCTTCGCCGGCGGAGTGCTGTCTGCGCAGGAAACCGCGAAGACGGAATCGGCGCTGCTCGAAGAAGCTCTCGACATCGACGTCGACGGCACGGACGACGAGATCCTTCGCGAGCTGGCCGCCAAGTGGCGTACCGGTCGTGAGAAGATCGAGAGGACTTTCCCGCAGACGTCGAATGAGGGAACGCCTCAAGAGACGAAGCCGCGCAAAGCGGAGATCGAGCAGGTGCGCGGCGTCCTCGTGCGCCAAGTCTCCGCCGCGGTCGACGACGCCGTGCGTGGCCCGACGCTCGTCGCCGAAGCCATCGCGCTCGACTACG
>CAYZGY010000303.1:0-1672 GCA_964478085.1 uncultured Planctomycetia bacterium | reverse complement strand
ACGAACGTCGCAAGCAGCATCACTTCGAGAATTTCATCTGCGACTGCCCCAACGAGGACTGGTCGCGAACGCTCGCCGCGTGTTGGGAACCCTGTCGGGAAGGCCAGCGCTCGGCCGTGCGGCAGTGGCTCGAGGAGCATTTCAGCGACGAGGAGATCGTCGAGAAGATGATCGAAAAGTCGGGTCCGCGCGTCGTGCACAAGGCCCGCACGTGGCTTTCGAACGCGATCCCGTACGCGATCCTCGCGGTCGGCATCGGATTCGTCGGCTTCATCTTCGTCGGCTTGCGTGGCCGTTCGCAGCGTCGCCAGTCGAGTGGTGCGGTCGAAGCCTCGGAGGGTCCCGACGAGTCGAGCGAATCGAAATCTCGCGACGAAGAGCCCGATGCGCTCGATCAGCGTCTCGAGGAAGAGCTTCGGAAGCTCGAGGACTAGAGCGAAGGAACCATGATTCCCGGATTTCTCACCGTGCTGATCGCGATCTCGGTTCTCGCGGTCTTCCTCTGCGCATTTACGGGCCAGAGGGAAGTTTGGGACCTCGACGAGGGCCCGGATCTTCTGTCGCGGCTCAAGCGTAAGAAGGACCGCACGCTGCGCGTCATCAAGGATCTTCGCGAGGAGCACGCTCGCGGGTCGATCGAGGACGCCGAGTTCGAGGCGCTCGTCAAACGGTACAGCACGGAAGCGAAGCGCCTCATCCAGGAGCTCTATCGTGTGCGCGCGGTGCGCATGCGCCAGGTTGCTGCGGGGAGCATCGCGAGCACGGCCATTCCGGCTGCGTCGCGAAGTCGTGTCGAGAGAGAGGTGGCTCGCGTCAAGCGAGAGCGTGGATAAGGAAACGACAGCGTGAAATCGAAATCGATGCTCCTCGGAGCGATCATTCTTTGGATTCTCTCGGCCGGGTCGCTCGACGCGCGGACGGTCAAGATCTCAGGATTCATCCTCGACGGCGCCGCGAGCTCGAGTGCTCTCATGAGGAGCAAACTGGCAGCCGGTGACAAGTCGTGGCAGACGCCACTCGCCGGTCAAGAAGTTCAGGTGCGCGCGCTCGGAGATCTCGACAAGAGCTGGACCACGAAGACCGGCGAAGATGGCGCGTTCGAGATCGACACCGGCCTCGCGGCGATTCCGGAAAACACCCCTTTCGTCATCGTCGCGGATAGCGGCGGACCGAAGATGTTCTCCCGCTCGTTCGATCCGCACGAGAAGGGCGCTCGCCTCTTCGTCGCGCCGGCTGGTGCCGACACGTCGAAGATGAACACCGAAACGATCGTCATTCACGACATGAAGGTCGTCCGTGACGATGAAGGTGACGAGACGCAACGCTTTCTGCGCGTGCAGATCCGCGTCGTCTTCTACAACTTCGACAGCACGATCTACATCGGTGAAGAGAAGGGCGGCGTCCGCGAGGTTTGCCGCATTCCGCTTCCGCCCGGCGCTAAAATCGTGCGAAACGAGGGCTTCGCGCCGGGGGCCGGCGCGCGCTTATCGGGCAGCGGCAAGTTCCTGATCTTCGATGATCCGGTGCCGGGACTCTCGGATTTCGCGATGCTCCGGCAGAGCGGCAAGCCGGGGCCTACGTGGACCGTCGAGTACCTCGTTCCGCCAACCAAGTTCTTCTCCCTCGAGTATCCGGTTTCGATCTCGCCGGCGGAGCTGCGCTTCGACGAGTT
>CAYZGY010000302.1:0-8828 GCA_964478085.1 uncultured Planctomycetia bacterium | reverse complement strand
CCCTTGGCGAAGTGGCCGAGGAAAGCAGCCGCGGTGCAAGCTCCTGCATCGCGACCCGACGAGTTGCGGACGTCGGCGATCGGACTCTTGACCATCTCCGAATACTCCTCGTAGATCGGCAGGCGCCAGACGCGCTCTCCCGAGCTTTCGGAGGCCTTGAGGATCTTGGCGGCGAGCTTGTCGTTGTTCGACATCAGGCCGCTCGAGACGCTGCCGAGCGCGACGACACAGGCGCCTGTGAGCGTCGCGACGTCGACGACTGCACCGGGCTTGTAGCGACGCGAGTAGTGGATGCCGTCGGCGAGAAGCAGACGACCTTCGGCGTCGGTGTTGATGACCTCGATCGTCTTGCCCGACCCCGAGGTGATCACATCGCCGGGTCGATACGCCGCGCTGCCGAGGAGGTTCTCGGCCGCTGGAACGATCGCGACGACAGGGATCGGCAGGCCGAGCTCCGCGATGACCTGCATCGCTCCGAGCACGGCGGCGCCGCCGCCCATGTCGAACTTCATGTCCTCCATGCCGCGGGCCGGTTTGATCGAGATGCCGCCCGAGTCGAACGTCACCGCCTTGCCGACGAGGACGAGCGGGCTCTTTCCTGCGGTCCTCGGTGGTCGATGCTCGACGACGATCATTCTCGGTTGGCGCGCGCTACCTTGCGAGACCGCGAGAATCGCGCCCATCTTCTCCTTCTCGAGGTCGGACTTGCTCAGGACCTTGACCTTGAGTCCGCTCGATCGACCGAGCTTGCGCGCGCGCGCCGCGAGCGTTTCGGGGTAGAGCTGGTTCGCAGGCGCATTGCCGAGCTCACGCGCGAGGAGCACGCCCGCTCCCACCGCGTTGCCGACTTTCGCGCCACGACGGGCGGCGGTCTTCTGCGCCACCGTCGCTCCTGCCGGATCGAGCGTCAAGGTGACGTTCGCGGGCTTGCGCTTCGAGCCTTCGCTCTTGAGGTCGAACCGATACGAACCGAGGACGACGCCCTCGACCATCGCGCGAGCGCCTTCTTCCCAACCGAGCTTCTTGAGAACCTTCGCCGCGGAGCTGCTCTTGAGCGGCAGTTTGACGCGAGCGACGCCGAGGTGCGCGAGTCGTCGAGCGAGCACGCCGAAGATGCGACGCAACTTGTCACCGTCGAGAGACGCTTCCTTGCCGAGCCCGAGCAGGATGCACGGACCGGACTTCGCGTCGGGCGACGCCTGCACCGAGACTTCACCGCGATCGCCGCGAAAGACCTTGGCGGAGAGGGCGCGTGAGACCACGTCGCGGGAGCTCTTGTCGAGCGCGCTGTCCCTCGCCACCGAAGCCTCGCTGAGGAGTGGAACCACCGCGGCGCCTGCCGACGCCTTCGACTCCCGAAGTACCACCTTCATTGAAATACGTCTCGTGCGATGATCAGTCTCTGGATCTCGGACGTGCCCTCGCCGATCTCGAGCAGCTTCATGTCACGGAAGAACCGCTCGAGGGGCAACTCGCGCGAATAACCACTGGCACCCAGAATCTGAATCGCCTCGCGGGTCACACGATTCGCCGTCTCCGACGCAAACAGCTTCGCCATGGCCGCCTCGCGAACGTGAGGCCGACGGCCCATGTATCGGCGTGCGGCATCATAAACCAAGAGTCTCGCCGCGTGAATTCCAGTCGCCATGTCAGCGACCTTCTCCTGGATCGCCCCAAATTCCGATAACGTCGAGCCGAAGGCCTTGCGCTGCTTGGCGTGGTCGACGGCGACTTCGTAGGCCGCCTCCGCGATCCCGACGGCCATCGCGCCGATCCCGATGCGCCCGCCGACGAGAGTTTTCATGAAGTAGCCGAAGCCGTGCGATCCATCCCCGAGACGGTGCGACTCGGGCACGAAGCACTCCTCGAAGGAGAGCGCCGCCGTGTTCGACGCACGGAGACCGAGCTTGTCCTCCTTCTTGCCGACGGAGAAACCCTCAGCCGAAGCGTCGACGACGAACGCAGCGATGTTCGCGCTGCGACGATCGCTCGCGTCGTTGTCGACGTCGTCACCGACGACTCGTGCCGCGACGACGAAGACCGCCGCGTGAGAGCCGTTCGTGATGTACTGCTTCGAGCCGCTCAAGACGTAGCCACCGTCGACACGACGGGCCGTCGTTCGCAGACCAGCGGCGTCGGAGCCCGAGTGACTCTCGGTGAGGGCGAAGGCGCCGATCTTCCGTCCTTGAGCGAGATCGGGAATGTACCGAGATCTGAGCTCGTCGTCGCCGAAGCGCAGAATCGGTATCGTGCAGAGCGAGGTGTGCGCGGCGAGCGTCAAGCCGACCGAGCCGCACGCCTTCGAGATCTCCTCGAGCGCGATGACGTAGGTCAAAAAGTCGGCACCGCAACCGCCGAGCTTCTCCGGAATCGGGATACCGAGAAAGCCGAGGCTCGACATCTTCTCGATGAGATCGACGGGGAAGCGACTCTCCTCGTCGTTGTCTGCGGCGGTCGGGGCGATCTCGTTCGCGGCGAAATCGGCGATCGTGTCACGAAAGAGCTCCTGATCGTCGGTGAGATCGGTGGCGATCATCGTCGTCATGCGCTCGCTCCTTCCAAGGCTTCGAGAAGCTCGTCGACTCCCCCGCCGTTCGCTGCATCGACACGAACGACGGGCGCGACGTCCCCCTCACCGAGCGCGAGTGTCTCCTCCAGCATCGTCACCCAACGGTCAGCTCCCGGCAGGTCGAGTCGATTGACCGCACAGACGTCGGCCGCCTCGATGACTCCCGCCTTGAGCATCTGCATCTCGTCTCCGCAAGCCGGCGAAAGGACGAGCAGCTTGCGTGCGTCTCCGAGGCCGGCTTCCTCGTTCTGTCCGACACCGACGGTCTCGAGGAGGACCCAGTCCCACCCGGCGGCGTCGAGCGTGTCGGCCATGCGATCGACGCGCGCGCACATCTCCGAGAATTCACCACGCTGCGCGACGCTGCGGATGAAGACGCCGTCGTCCTCGGCGAAGGACGACCAACGCACGCGATCTCCGAGAAAGGCCCCACCGGTCTTCGGACTCGACGGATCGCACGCGAGGACAGCGACACGATCTCCGCGCGCGCGAAGCGTCGCGAGCACACCTCGAAGAAGCGTGCTCTTGCCGACGCCGGGCGGCCCTGTAACGACGACCCGTCGCGCGCGTCGTTCGCGCGTCCCGAGAGCCTTCGCGATGCGCTCGCGAAGCGCGGACGATTCGGAACCGTCGCGTTCGACGCTCGAGAGAATTCGGCCGAGCTCTGCGCCGTCTTGCAAGCCCGTCTCGAAGCTCCGCTCTTCACTCATCCGGCCACTCGCTCCGTCTCGAGAAGCAGCTCTCGCGCGATCACGAGTCGCTGAATCTCGCTCGTGCCTTCGTAAATCTCCGTCACCTTCGCGTCGCGGAAGAATCGCTCGACGGGAAATTTTTTTAAATAGCCTGCACCACCGTGAATCTGCACGGCACGATCGGCGGCTCGGTTCGCGGCTTCCGATGCGAAGAGCTTCGCCATCGAGGCTTCCTTGCGATGCGAGAGGCCGCGGTCCCGACGCCAAGCGGCACGCCACGTCAGCAGGCGAGCAGCGTCGAGCTCGAGGGCCGTGTCGGCGAGCTTCCAACGGATCGGCTGGAACTTCGCGATCGGCTTCCCGAACTGCTCACGCTCCAGCGCGTAATCTCGGGCGGCCTCGAGCGAAGCACGGAGGAGACCGAGACCTTGGCAAGCGATTCCGATGCGCCCGCCGTCGAGGGCGGCCATCGCGACCTCGAAACCTCCGCCGACCTCTCCGAGGATCGTGCTCTTCGGCACCTCGACGCCTTCGAGGATCAGCTCGGCGCTCTCCGAAGACCGGATCCCGAGCTTGCTCTCCTTCTTGCCGACTCGGAAGCCCTCGAGACCCGTGTCGACGAGAAACGCTGTCACACCACCACGACCGAGACTCCGGTCGACACTCGCGAAGATAATGGCGAGACCGGCCGAGACACCGTTCGTGATCCAGGCCTTCTGCCCGTCGATCACATAGCCCGAGGCGGTCTCCTTTGCAAAGGTCTGCATCGCGGCGACATCACTGCCGCAGCCCGGCTCGGTAATCGCGTACGCGCCGATGAGCTCGCCACTCGCGATGGCCGGCAGGTATCGCTCCTTCTGCTCGTCCGTTCCGAACTGACGGATCGGCCAAGCGACGAGCGAGTTCTGCACGGAAACTCCGACGCCCGTCGACGCGCAGACCGCGTTGATCTCCTCGAGCACGAGACACTGCGCGAGCTGACTCATTCCCGAGCCTCCGTACTCGACGGGTGTCGTCATCCCGAGAAAGCCGAGCTCACCGAGCTTCTTCCACTCGTCGTGCGGAAATCGTTCTTCACGATCGAGCTCGTCCGCGATCGGTGCGAGAACACCTTCGGCGAAGTCGCGCGCGGCCTGCTGGATCAGCTGCTCCTCTTCCGAGAGCTCGAAATCAATACTCATGGAAGCCCCTCCCCGACTTGCGACCGAGAAGGCCCGCCGCGACCATCCGACGGAGAAGCGGGCACGGGCGGTATCGCGGATCGCCGAGATCCCGGTGCAGGACCTCGAGAATTCCGAGGCAGACATCGAGACCGATGAGATCGGCGAGCTCGAGTGGTCCCATCGGGTGACGCATGCCGAGCTTCATGACCGTGTCGATGTCGGGCTTCGAGGCGACATTCTCCATGACGCAGAAGAACGCTTCGTTGAGCATCGGCATCAGAATGCGGTTGCTGACGAAGCCGGGATAGTCCTCGACCGTCACGGGAGTCTTCCCGACGGCCTTCGAGAGCTCGACGACGAGACTCGCGGCCTCGTCGCTCGTTCGCTCGCCGCGAATGACCTCGACGAGCTCCATGACCGGAACGGGATTCATGAAGTGCATGCCGACGAAGCTCTCGGGGCGCTCCGTCACCGCGGCGAGCTCCGTGATCGAGATCGACGAGGTGTTGCTGCAGATGATCGCGTCGGGCGGAAGAACCTTGTCGAGCTCACGGACGACCGCCTGCTTGACGTCACGATTCTCGTTGACGGCCTCGATCGCGAGCTGCACGTCGCGAACCGCCTCGAGACTCTCCTCGAGCTCGAGCCGCTGGATCGCCTGATCGAGCTCGGTCCCTACGAGGAGCCCCTTCGACATCCAACGGTGTAGACCGTCCCGGATGTTCTCGCGCGCGAGATTGCGCGTCACGTCGTTCGTGTCGACGAGGACGACGCCGAATCCGTTCGCGACAAAGACTTGTGCGATGCCCTGCCCCATCGTTCCCGCGCCGACGATCGTGATCTTCGACACCTGCTCGACACTTCGAATATCGCTTTCGACTGCTCGCGTGCTCATCACACGGACCTCCGGTATTTCCCCCCTACCGCAAACAACGCTTGCGTGATTTGTCCCAGGCTCGCGACGCGCACGGTTCGCAGAAGCTCTGCGAAGACATTGCCACCTTCACGCACGACGCGCTGAAGGTCGGCGAGCGCCTCTCGCGCCGCGCTCTCATTCTTCGTTTGGAATTGGCGTAGTCGCTCGATCTGCCCGCTCTTCTCGTCCGTGCTCGCACGCACGGCGGCGAGATCGGAGATCGCCTCGTTGGTGTCTTCGTCGCCGAGAAACGTGTTCACGCCGACGATCTCGAGCTCGCCCGAGTGCTTCAAGCTCTCGTAGTGGAGCGACTCTTCCTGAATCTTGCCGCGCAGGTAGCCGGTCTCCATCGCACCGAGCACTCCACCTCGCTCGGCGATTCGATCGAACTCCGCGAGGACGGCCTCCTCGACGAGATCGGTGAGCTCCTCGATCAAGTAAGAGCCTTGAAGAGGATTCTCGCTCTTCGCGAGGCCGAGCTCTTTCTGAATCACGAGCTGAATCGCCAGCGCACGACGGACGGATTCGGCCGTCGGTGTCGTGACGGCCTCGTCGTACGCGTTCGTGTGGAGCGAGTTGCAGTGATCGAAGACGGCCATCAAGGCTTGAAGCGTGGTGCGAATGTCGTTGAACGACATCTCTCTCGCATGAAGCGAACGCCCCGAAGTCTGGATGTGGTACTTGAGCTTCTGACTGCGCTCGTTCGCACCGTACACGTCGCGCAGGACGATCGCCCAGATGCGTCGGGCGACGCGGCCGAGGACGGCATACTCCGGGTCGAGCCCGTTCGAGAAGAAGAACGAGAAGTTCGACGCAAAGGCGTCGACGTCCATTCCGCGGCTGCGGTAGTACTCGACGTACGTCAAGCCGTTCGCGAGCGTGAACGCCAGCTGCGTGATCGGATTCGCACCGGCCTCGGCGATGTGATAGCCGCTCACCGAGACCGAGTAGAAGTTGCGCACGCCCTCACGACTGAAGAACTCCTGCACGTCGCCCATGAGGCGCAGCGCGAAAGCCGTCGAGAAGATGCACGTGTTCTGCGCCTGATCCTCTTTGAGGATGTCGGCTTGTACCGTACCGCGAACGCTGCGCAAGGCCTCGGCTCGAATCGTGGACGACTCGTCGTCGCTCGGCATTCGCCCGTTCTCTGCGCGGAACTTCGCGAGCGCTCCGTCCATCGCCGCGTTGAAGAACATCGCGAGGATGATCGGCGCCGGTCCGTTGATCGTCATCGAGACGCTCGTGTTGGGCGCGCAGAGGTCGAAGCCCTCGAACAGGCGCTTCATGTCCTCGACCGTCGCGATGCTGACGCCACTCTCCCCGATCTTGCCGTAGATGTCCGGACGCTCGTCGGGATCGGCGCCGTAGAGCGTGACGCTGTCGAACGCGACACTGAGACGATTCGCGTCGAGGTCTTTCGTCAGGTAGTGGAAGCGTCGGTTCGTGCGCTCGGGCGGGCCTTCGCCGGCGAACTGTCGGGTCGCGAGCTCCTCGTCTCGCTTGAGCGGGAAGACGCCGGACGTGAACGGAAAGTGCCCAGGCAGGTTCTCTCGCGCGAGAAACCGGAGAACGCTGGCGGGCTCGTCGCTCGGCGGTAGCGCGATCCGCGGAATCTTCGAGCCCGAGAGCGATTCGCGCCAGAGCGGTACTCGCCTCTCCCGATCACGTACGCGAAAAGTGAGCTCTTCCCTTCGGTATTCCGCCTCGGTCGACTTCCAAGACTCGAGCGCTTCGACGGCCGGCGCGGCGTCAGCGCGAGCAGACTCCGCTGCGTCACGTATCGCCGCACGAGCGGACTCGTCGATCACCTCACGCAAAGCACGTTCGAGCGCGTCGAGTCTTCGGTAGTCCTCGACTCGCTTCTCGGCTCGGTCGTGATATCTGCGAACCGCCGCAGCGGCCTCGCTGAGGTACTGCTCGCGTCCTGCGGGGAGGAGCCGCGTCTCGACGGAGCTCGTACTCTGCGGCGACACAGACGGCCGGTCGACACCGAGCCTCGTGAGGAGAGCTCCGAAGAGCTCGTCGACGCCCGAATCACAGAATCGACTGGCACACGTCGACGTGACGAGAACGTCCTCACCGGTACGAGACCGGGCGATCTGACGTCGAACCTCTCGCGCCGCGTCGGCACTGCCACGACGATCGGCCTTGTTGATCGCGACAGCGTCAGCGAAGTCGAGCATGTCGATCTTCTCGAGCTGCGTCGGCCCGCCGAAGTCCGACGTCATGACGTAGAGGCTGAGATCGGCGACGTCGAGAACCGCGCTCGAGCCTTGGCCGATGCCGGCCGTCTCGACGATGACGAGATCGAATCCGGCACGCTTCAAGAGCTCGATCGCGCTCGAGACGACGGGAGAGATCTCCGCGCCGGCCCCTCCGGTCGAGAGGCTTCGAAGGAAGACCTTCGGCGAGTAGACGGCGTTCATGCGAAGCCGATCGCCGAGAAGCGCCCCACCCGAACGACGCTTCGTCGGGTCGACGGCGAGGACCGCTGTTCGCAGTTCGGGACAGCTTGCGACGAGCCGCAGGACGAGCTCGTCGACGAGAGAGCTCTTGCCGGCCCCGCCCGTCCCGGTCACGCCGAGAACCTTCGCACTCATAGTCGCTCCAGAATCGAGCTCGATCGAGTCGACCTTCTCGCCGGCTTCGAGAGAGCTGATCGCCCGCGCGACCGCCGCGTGGTCGTCAGCATGAACCGGACCGTCCGACGAAGATCCCGATCGTCGATGCGCCTTCGCGACCTCCACCATCTTCGCGATCATCCCGTCGAGCCCGAGCTCGCGCCCGTCTTCGGGAGTGAAGATCTTGTCGACGGGCCCAGCCTCGAGCGTCTCGACCTCCTGCGGGAGAATCACACCACCGCCACCACCAAAGAGGCGAATCGACTCTCCGCCTCGCTCATCGAGCAGCGCGCGAAGATACGGAAAGAACTCGTTGTGGCCACCCTGGTACGAGCTGACCGCTACGGCGTCCGCGTCCTCCTGAATCGCCGCGCAGGCGATCTCGTGCGCCGATCGATTGTGACCGAGGTGAACGACCTCCGCACCGTGCGCGACAAGGAGACGCCGGATGAGATTGATCGCAGCGTCGTGGCCGTCGAAGAGGGCCGCTCCCGTGACGACTCGTACGGGGCGCGAGTCGGAACCGTCCGCCGAGACCGAGTGGTCTCGTTGAGTCTCAGTGTGCGGAACGGACGACATCGCGCGACTAGCCCTCCTGGGCCTCGAGAGTACGGAGCCGCGCACAAAACAGGTGATTATCGGGAGGCGCGCTCAGTGCACACCTCGAGCCACGCGGCTATTTGATAATCTTTTCCTCGTGCTTTGATCCGTTGAAACTGAGCACCTTCTTCCGTTTGTCCACCATCGTCTCGATGTGGACGGGACGGCCCCAGATCTTGAAGAGATTGACGAGGCAGTCGCGGGCGTCGCCGTGGTTGAGCGGAATACCGGAAAAGTCGTGGCGGAGGAACATCTCGCCGCGGTTCT
>CAYZGY010000301.1:0-8849 GCA_964478085.1 uncultured Planctomycetia bacterium | reverse complement strand
GGCGGATCGGCTCGCTGAAGAACACCGGCACGCACTTGGTCGTCGATATCTGCCGGGGGCCGTTCACCGGTCGCACGACCGCGACCACGGGACGGGTGTTGTCGGGCGGTGCGCCCGTCGTGAAGCGGAAGGAGTCCTCCTGCGCTGGATTGCCATCGAGATCGCGGAGTCCGCGCGTGACGAACACCGAGTACTCGACTCCGGGCTGCAGGTTGTTGGGAATCGTCACGGTCCTGTTGTCGTTCGAGCGCGAGTAGCTCACGTTCGTGACACGCTGAGTGCCCTGAAAGAGGACGATCGTGCGGTTGTTCACCGTGCTGGCGTTCACGGGCTCGTCGAAGTCGAGCACGATGTCGGTCGTCGTGTCGACGTCCGTGGCGCCGTCCTCGGGAAGGTGACTCGTGAGCTTGGGCCCTTCGACGTCGTCGGCGGAGCAGGGATCCGAGCCCGCGAGGCACTCCTGGACGTTCGTCAGGCTGTCCATGTCCTGGTCCAGGTCACGATCGGCCGGATCGGTGGGGTCGAGACACGTCTTGCAGGTGCCGTCGACGAGGCAGCCCGATTCGCAGCCGTCGCGCATGCCGTCGCCGTCGGTGTCGGGGTTGACGGGGTCGGTGACGAAGCCATCGGCACCGGTGACCACTTCCTCGCCGTCATCGAGGCCGTCACCGTCGGTGTCGCGTAGACCCGGATTCGTGAACTCGACCAGCTCGTCTCGATTCGTCAGGTTGTCGCCGTCGCTGTCCTCGTCGGCATCGACGGTGCCGTCGCCGTCGGAGTCCTCGTTCTGGGGATCGAGCCCGAGAGCGACCTCGGTCCCATCGGGCAGGCCGTCGCCGTCAGTGTCGCTGACGAGCGGATTCGAGCCGAGCGTGACCTCCTCGCGATCGAGCAGGCCGTCGCCATCGGTGTCCGCGACGAGAGGATTGGTGCCGCGGCCGATCTCGTCCCCCTCGCAGAGGCCGTCGCCGTCGGTGTCCTGGACGAACGGGTCGGTGCCGCCTTCGAACTCGCCGCGGTTGTCGAGCCCGTCGTTGTCCGGGTCTTCGCCGGCGTCGTCGGGATTCGTCGGATCGAGACCTACCGAGCGCTCGTAGTCGTCCGGGAGACCGTCGCCGTCGCCATCTTCTCCGAAGATGTTCCTGAGGAAGACCGTCGTGACGGCCCCTTCGACGCGAGCGGTGACGACCACCGTTCCTGCGCGCACCGCGGAGTAGAGGCCGACCTGGGAGACGGTGCCGATCTGCGGGTTCGATGCCTGGAAGAACGCTCCGTCCTCGGTGTAGTCCTGAACTCTGCCATCGGGCAAGGTCCCGCGGACCGTCAGCTGAGCGGTCTGGCCGCTCATGTCGAACTCGACGCGCGTCGACTCGATGTCGATTCGGACGGGTATCGGGGGAGCCTCGACGAGCTCGAGCTGTCCGATCGGGGTCACGCCGTTCGGCACGGGTACGACGAGGGGGGAGGCTCCGGCGAAGTGGACGCCGTCGAAGATACAGCTGGCGCGGATGCGGAAGAGTCCCTGTGCGGCGGGAACGTTCGGAACGGCGTAGGTGCCGTTCGGATTCACCTGAACGGTCCGGTTGAAGACGCTGACGGTGCAGTTCTCGTCGAGCGCGTTCGGATCTTCTACCGAGATGTCGACCGATCCCAGGACGCCGCGGAAATTGGCGAAGATCGTAGTAGATCCGCGAGACACCGCGGTCAACGATCCGTCGTCCTCGACCGTGACGATGGTCGGGTCCTCGGATCCGAACATCGTTCCGAGCTCCGAGCCGCTCACGTCGCGGAAGTTGCCATCAGGGAATGTGGCCGTCACCGTCAGGCCTGCGGTGTCTCCGGGAGCGTCGAGCACCGTCTTCGTCGCGTCGACGTCGACCGCGATCGGCACGGGGATCGGCCCTCCGGGCGATACGTCCGCGGCGACATTCGGCGCGAGGCACAAAGCGATCAAGACCAGCATCGGGGTTGCCCGATCCAGGAGCCAACGATCGGAGGGCTTCGGCAAGCGGCTGTTCCTGGGTCTCACTTCGTCGCTCCTTCAGATTTCATGTTCTTGGCGCGAGTGATTGGATTCTGCGACGGCGACTCATCGAATGGAGATATCTCAGTACGGTTCACTTCGAGAAAACTCCATGACTTCGCCTTCGGGATCGATGGTGAACACTTGATAGTCTCCGCGTCGCTCCGGTTGGCGGTACTCGAAGTAGAGATACAAGCACCGGAGCCGTGAGACGCGTACGCGGTACTTCTCGAAGAGCGGCGGGACGTCGTCTCGGGTCGCCCGTTCTTTCCTGACGATCTCCGCGAGTTCGCTCTCGGTGAAGACCCGCTCCGGGCAATTCACGGGCGTGTTGAAGCGGTCGCGCGCGATCACGTCGACGATCACACCGCGGCGATTCAACTTGAAGAGATTTCGGTGGTGCGGCTGCTCGGGAACGGCGTTCTCGACGACCACGTAGTGATTTCGTTCTCTCCTGATCGACCACGTGGCCTCGTCGAATCCTGTCGGAAGGTCGTCTCTCGTCTGACGCTGTGTCTTGATGATCTCGAGGACCTCGTCGTCGGACAGGTCCAGCGCTCTTCCGGTCGCGTCGCCATCGGCGTGGCCTTGCCTGGTCTCCGATTCCGGGCTATCGGGTCGGAGGCCGAAGTAGGCGAGACACGCGACCAGCGCGAGCGCGATGACGGCAGTGAGGGGTTGGAACTTCTTCATGAGGAGTTTCTCGGATCCGGCACGCCTACGGGACGCACCCCGCCTTGAAGCCGTTCGCAGTGTTCTTGTAGAACTCGATGTAGTTGTCGATGTTCATCTGGCACGTCGCATCGCCCGCGCAGTTGTGATTGCGCAGGCATTGGATCGTGACCTTGTACGCGTCGCACTCGCCCTCCGACTGCGGGCGAGTGTCCTTGAAGCTTGGCCTGTTCGTCTCGCACTTGTCGGGACAGTCGATGTCACCGAAGTGCTGATGCTCGTGAAGCTTCGCGCAGGCGTCCAGCACGGTCGAGAGTGGAAAGTTCGCGGGCGGGAGAGGTTTGACGCAGGCGGTCTTCTTGCCGTTACAGCAAACGACCCATCCGTGTGTGTCCGCGTTGGATATCGGGGACCCGGAGACCGAGTCGTCCGCGCAGCACTGCGCCTCGGTCTTGGGGGGCTTCCGCGTTCCGTTGTCGCAGCCGTCACAGCCGTTCGCCACGGTCTGCGGTTTCGTGATCGGCGTGTTGACACAGGCGCCGTTGACGCACGCATCCATCGTGCAGGGATTCCCGTCGTCACAGCTCGAGGCGCACGTCTGTGGCGGCGGCGGCTGACCGCAGCCCCCCCAGCCCGCGCGAACGACGCCGAAGCCCGGATCGCTCTTGATGACGGAGGCGTCGGGCACGACCGTTCCGGTTCCGATGTTGACGAACTGCTGGAGCAGGTGATCGAACTGGAACATGTCGATGATGCGGCCCGCGGGGAGTCCATCGTTGGGGATCGAGATCGCCGCGGGCGGGTCGAAGATGATGCCGGCGGGCTGAATCGTCCAGGCCGGCGGCATGAAGGTCGAGCCGTTCGGCGGGGGCATCGGGACCTTGTCGAGCTTCACCTGGCTCAGCGAGATCATTCCCGTGCTGCTGCCGTCGGGGAAGGTCGCGGAGTTCGGGAATACCGTGAGCGTCATGCCCGGAACGCCGTCCATCTCGATCACGACGGTCTCGTCGCCACCCGCGAGGAGCGCGTTGTCGACGTCGACCTCCGGGAGGCGGATCGGCTCACCGACCGAGTTTTCCTGGCCGGAGATGGTCGTGAACTCGAACTCGAGGCTCGGCCACGTGCCTTCGCGAGTCGACGTCGAGCCGTCGATGAGCAGGTGGACCGTTCCGACCGGGGCGTTCTCGATCTCGAACTGTCCCTGGTCGTCGGTCTCGGCGAAGAGGTTCGTGTCGAGAATGCGCGCCGTGACTCCTTCGAGGGGCTCGTCGCTGTTGTCGAGAACGGTGCCGATGACCGTCGTCTCCTCCGCGACGCCCGGGAAGATCGCGGAGGCTCGGAAGCTCGCGTTTAGGCCGATGAGGTCCTCGAACGTCGCGATGACGCCGTGAGCGTAGATGCCCTCTTGCAAACCGAGGTGGAAGACGGCCGAGGCGAGGCCCTCGTCGTTGGTGACGACGACGAGCTCCACGGCGCCGGCGCCGCTCTTGCCGCCCTGACTTACCGTACCTCCGCCGTCGATCACGCGGAACGTCACCGGAAGTCCAGGGATCGGATTCCCGACCGTGTCGATCGCCTGGGCGACCAGGGGCGTCGTCAGGGCCTGACCGGGCACGCCGGTCTGGTTGGCTCCTTGCGTCGCGTTGATGCGCGCCGGGGCTCCCGCGACCGCCGTCGCACAGAACAGCGCCTCGCCCTGGAAGCCGGCAGCGGTCGCTCGAATCCGGTTGAATCCGGCGCCGATGCGATCTCCGAGCGTCAGGTACACCTGGGCGCGACCGTTCGTGTCCGTGCGGACGAAGAGCTCGCGGGAGCGCGGTCCGATTCCGGCCGTCGTCGACAAGAGGCCGCTGTTGCGCACGACCTCGAAGTGAACGACACGATTCGGAATCGCGCGGCCGTCGCGGTCGACGAGTGCGACCGAGAGCGGTTCGGGCAGGAGCGTGAGGATGCTCGCGGACTGGCCGTCGCCGCCGAGACGAACGATGCGCTGGCCGGCGATATCGGTGAACGTTACCCGGCGCGTCACGGGGGGGGCCTCGTTGCCGACGCCGTCGACTCCCGAGACCTCGATGATGTTCACGCCGCGTCGCAGGGGGAAGTCGAGAGCGACGAAGGCTCGGCCCGAGAGCTCCGCGATCACCTCGCCGACGATGACCTGCCCCTTCTCGGTCGTCGAACGCACCGAGACGAACCCGACGCTGCCGCCCGACTGCGACGAGCCCTGATCGTTGAGATATCCCGTGATCGTCACGCGCGGCTCGTTCGTCGTCAGATCGGACTCGCCCTCACCGCCGGTGCCGGCGGCTGGGCTGTCGACGACGATGACGGGGGGAGACGTGTCGAGGACCGAGACGATCGTTACCGTGGCGGAGTTCCCCGCGGGATCGATCGCGACCGCCGTGACGTCGTTCTGGCCTTCGCCGAGCCGGATCGTCGCCACGAACTCGCCCGTCGCCGGGTCGGGATCGACGGGGATGCTGTTGATCGAGACGTCGAGATCCGAGATCTCGTCGCTCTCGTCGGAGACGATGCCGCGAACCTCGAGGTCGGGCGTCCCGACGACCAGCAGGTTGGGCGGCGAGACGATCTCGATGACCGGCGGGAACTTGTCGACCTCCACGGGGCAAGCCGCATGGGAGTCGCAGTCGAGCCCGTCGTCGGTCGGGTCCGTCCCGCACTCTCCGTAGGGCGGAGGTGGCTCGGGGCCTCCCGTGAAGAGATAGTTGACGCCGTAGATGCCGTCGGACATGTCGACCGTCGACGAGTCGTCGACGTCGAGCGCGTCTTCGCAGCTCGGTGCGACGTTCCCGACGAACAGGTGCAGCAGGATGAACACCGAGTCGGAGACGTCGTGAAGGCTGTCGCCGTTGGCGTCACCACGCAGGAACGGGGTTCTGCCGAGAAGGGAGCTCGCGGAGCCGAACGTCACGCACAGGAAAACCAAACAGAGCGGGATCACGCGTCGAGAGCGCGCGCGATCCGGTTTCGTTCTGCGGTCCAAGGTCACAACATCACCTCCGTGGACCGGCCTCGAATCCAGCCAGCCCCGAATTGGAAAACTCTCGAGACTTCTCGCACCCGCGACCCACGGGATGCGGAAACGTCCGCGCGATCTATCTTCGCGACGCGACATATCTTCGCGACGCGATTTGCTCTCGCGAATAGAGAACCTACGTTCGGCTTGGAGCACTCGTCGTCAAGCTCCTGGACTGATCTACGCCCCCCCCGACACTTCACTCGGGAAGGTGGAATCAAACAGCCGAACCCATCCAGTGTTCGTTCCCCGACTGAAGAGTCGTCTCGTTTGTCGAACAGGCTATTCGACGATTCTCTTCACGCAGAGACCGCTTCGTTCCGGGGAACTCAGCGTCGTCGTGCAATTGTACCAGACGAAACGCGAAAAAAGACCCATCCTGTCTCTCTTGTCACGAAGTTCTTAGGCCACCGACTCTATCATCGTCAACGGACTTCAGTACTTTGTCCGGGTCCGTCGATGGCTCGTTCGCCCGCGCATCCCGTATCATCGAACGGTCGAAGCGAGGATGAGCGGGGCGGGAGACGTCGTCCCCGCTCGGCGACCCAGGAAAACAGAGAGATGTTCGTGGTGCCTTCGATGCGACCGAAGCGAACGCTTCGAAACTCAGTCGTCCTTCTCGCTCTGACGGGCTTGCTGTCGATCCCACGCGCGCGGGCCCAGGAGGCCGGCGGTGAGGCCGTCGATTGGGCGCGCCATGTTCAGCCGATCTTCGAGGCCTCCTGTGCTGGCGGCGCGTGTCACGTCGGACGGGCGACGTGACTGCGTCGACTTGACGACCCACGCCGCAGCGATCTCGAGCGTCGGTACGACTTACGGGCAGAAGGTGATCGAGCCGTTCGACGCGGTGGCGAGCCCTTTCTGGGACAAGATCGCGCACGAGACTCCCCAGCACGGTGCGCGCATGCCCCTCGGTCGCGGGCCGCTTTCGCCGGACGAGATCCTCGTCATCGAGAGCTAGATCAACCAGGGCGCTCTCGCCGAGACGCGTGCGCTTTCCGAGCGTGGCGATATCAATCGGGACGCGGTCCTCGATGTCAGCGATGTTCTCGCTCTCCTCGGCTACTTGTTCCACGGCGCGGCTTCGCCACATTGCGAGCCTGTCGCCGACGCGAACGACGACGAGGCGATCGACCTCACCGACGCCGTCTTCGTTCTCGAGCACCTGTTCCTCGGCGGGAAGCCGGTCGATCCGCTCTCGCCGACCGACCGGGAGCTCTGCGATGTGCCGAATCGCGCTCCGGTCGTTCAGCCGATCGGCACGATCGCGGGACAGGAGGGAGTCGAGCTCGCCTTTCGCGTGCTGGCGAGTGATCCTGACCGGGACGACTTGACCTACACGATCGAATCGGCGCCAGACGGCCTCGTGATCGACTCTCGCCGTGGATTCGTGACGTGGACTCCTGGGTCCGGACTGGCGGGAGATCACCGCATCCGAGTGCTCGTGATCGACGACGGCATCCCGTCTCGATCTGCGTTCGCTACCGGACTGCTCCGCATTCGGCAGGGCAATCAAGCGCCCGTCATCGACGAGCCCGGAACGATCTACGGTCGCGACGGCGTGCCGCTCGAGTTTCAGATCCGCGCGCAGGACGGCGACGGCGATCGGATGAGCTTCGAGCTGCGCGAAGGGCCGCCGACGAGCTCCATCGGTGCCGACGACGGCATCTTTCGCTGGCTGCCACGCGACGGTGACGCGGGCGAGCACGGGGTAGGTTTCGAATCTACGACGATGGCGTTCCGCAGCGAGCGAGTCACCGACAACTCCGCGCTACTACGCGAGACCTACGGTTTCGGCACGGGGCGCTTCCCGATCACCGACGGTGACGGCAAGACCTACGACGTCTCGGCGTTCCTCGACGAGGCGGGGCAGCGCATCGGCGACTTTCCACATCCGGGCACGGGGCCGGTTTCGGAGGAAGTCCGCAAGCGGGCGCTGTCTACGCCCGTGACACCCCATCCGAGACAGTGAACGAATTCCTCGGGAACTTTCTGCGGCAACCCGAGTCTCTCACGCAAGCGAGCCCGTGAAACATCGTCGCGGCGTCTCGCGACTCGTTACTCGTTACTCGTGTTGTCCCGACCAACGAAAGGAGTTCCGATGAAGACGACACTCGCTATCCTCGCGGCGCTGACGACCGCGTTCGCGCCGAGCTTCGCGTCGGCGTGCTGCATGCTCCCCGCGTCCTACGAGGGAAGCATCTCGCAGTCCGGGCAGGAGGCGATCATCTTTCACGACCGAGGTCGTGAGGAGCTGATCCTCAAGATCGACTACCGGATTCGCGGCAAGAAGATGCCCGATCGCTTCGCGTGGATCATCACCGTTCCGAACGAGCCCGACGCGTACTCTCTCGCCGATCGATCGATCTTCGAAAAGACGTATCGCTGGGCCGACAAGCACGCCAAGATCCCGGCGCGGTCGTATACCTTCGGTGTTCCAGACAGTGACGCGCCGAAAGCGGCCGTCGACCTCGGAAGGCGCGTTCGAGTGGGACCGTACGACATCCAGCCCGTGCGTGCGCGCGGCGTCGAGGCCCTCGACGGACTCAACGATTGGCTACGAAAGAACGGATTTCCGACCGAAGATCCGGAGCACATGAAGTACTTCGTCGAGAAGAAGTTCACCTTCCTGTGCATCAAGATCGTCCCTGCCAAGGGGAAGACGACCGTCGGCAGCGGCGCGCCGCTCCAGCCGATCCACCTCTCGTTCAAGAGCGAGAAGCCCTACTACCCGCTGCGGTTCTCATCGCGTCAGGGTGTCTTCGACTTGAACCTCTACGTGCTCACGAAGAACCAGTTCGACTACGAGAGCTCGAGCGACAGTCTTCGTCGCATCCGATTCGCCCGCAGCGAGTATCGCAAGAACGTCGCCGTCGAGGCAGCCGGATTTCCGAAGCTGCTGCGCGAGCAGGTACGCAAGGGGCGCCTCGAGCGGACGAACGGTCAGTGGTTCCTCAACGTTCTTCGCACGCGTCGAGTCAACGAAGGAAACGCGATCATGGCCTGGAAGGAAGACATCTTCTTCCAGACCAAGTCTCGCGCTTGACCTGGCCCAG
Organism: uncultured Planctomycetia bacterium; assembly: GCA_964478085.1. Taxonomy (GTDB): domain Bacteria; phylum Planctomycetota; class UBA8108; order UBA8108; family UBA8108; genus CAYMLL01. Next base: position 61 of record CAYZGY010000301.1, on the reverse strand, counting down.
AAGCTCGGCTGGCGAGTACGGCTTCCCTGCTGCCGCGGCTCTTACTGCTCCCCATCTCCGG
>CAYZGY010000300.1:0-8853 GCA_964478085.1 uncultured Planctomycetia bacterium | reverse complement strand
CGACATCTTCCCTCAGTCGCTCGAGACTCGTTACTGGGGCGACATGACACGAACCGTCGTCCGCGGCAAGGCCTCAGGCGCGGTCAAGCAGCTCTACCAGGACGTCTTCGACACCCAACAAGACGCGCTCGCGAAGCTCCGCGACGGTGTCGACGGTGGCGAGATCCACACGGGCGTCCAGGAGAAGTTTCAGTCGCAGGGCAACGCGACGGAAGAGCGCGACGGCGTCAAGGTCGGGTTCCTCCACGGCACGGGCCATGGCGTCGGCCTCGACATCCACGAGCAACCGCGCATGGGCAAGACGAAGTCCAAGATCGAGTCGACGCACGTCGTCACGGTAGAGCCCGGGCTCTACTATCCCGGAACGGGCGCGGTTCGGCTCGAGGATACGGTCGTCGTCACCGAGGACGGCTTCGACAACTTGACGACCTTCCCGATGGAGCTCGAGATTTAGAGCTCCAAAAGCCTGAGCATCGCGGTCACTCGATTCATGCGCCGCGAGTCATCCTGCCCCTGGTAGATCTTGAGCAAGTTGCCCAAGATACGCGCGAGCACCTGCCGATCCGGCACGCTGCGCAAGTGCTCCGCGCGGCACGTCACGCCGTTCTCCTTGAGGAACGCCGCGCAGTCGCGAGAGCTCAAAATCTCGCCGCCGTGAAACGCGTCGACGAATCGTTCGGCCTTGCCGCGACCACTCCCCGAGCGACGCGTCCCCGAGACGGTCTCGAACTTGAGCAGGAAGTGCATCGGCAAGTTGACGGGCTCGAGCGAGAGGCCTAGTCGTCGAGCGACGCAGAGGTAGACCGTCGCGAGAGTGATCGGAATGCCGAGCCGGCGATCGATGACGCGATGGAGGTAGCTGTTCTCGGCGTCGTAGTAGTCCTCGACGTTTCCTCGAAAGCCGATCTCCTTCGCGAGCATATCCGCGAGCGCGACGACGGCTGACTCGGTCGAGCGAGCGGTCGTAATACGTCCGCGCAGGACCTTGGCGAAATTGTCGAGCGTCTCGCGGGCGCCCTCGATGTCGGCGTCGGGGTACTCCGACCGCCCGATGAGGAACGCTCCGGTCTCCAGGTCGAGGTCACCTCCGTCACTGCCCCTCGACTCACGGCAGAAACTCACCCACTCCTGAAACACCCAGCCTGCTTGCCAACACGCGGATCGGGAGAGCTGCGTTCGGCCTCCGAGAGCTCGTCGAGAATCGGTTCCCCCCCGACCATTTGATCGTCGAGCAGCTGCTCGAGCTGACTCCAAACCGACGAGCGAATTTTCGGGTCCTCGTCGCCGAGCAGGTGGATCATCGCCTCGGTTCGCGTGCGCGTCGGCGGATCCGTCGGGGCTTTCGCTCGGTTCGAAGACGTCATCGCTTCCCTCACATTCCACCTCCATTACGGACCTCGTCCTGAGAAACGGCAAGCTCTTTTCAGACAGGACGCCGACGGCGACGGAACATTCAACGACTCTTCGCGAACACGACACTACCGGTCGTAGTGTTCCGGAAACTCGCTCAACGCCCCGCGCAAATCTGCCGAAAAAATCGAAGGGGTTCCAACGCTAGCCGTAGAATAGAAGGGGCGAAGGCCGAGGCGTAAGACCATGGAACTCAAGCAAATCCAGCTCTCCGACTCTCTCGAAGACATCTCTCGCATCGGAGTGATCTTCTTCAAGCAGCTCTCGAACGGTCCCGTTTCGACGCTGCTGCGCGAGCGTCTCGAGGCGTTTGCCGAAGAGTTGCGCCATTCGATGGCGGACCGACGCCCCTCGGAGATCGACGCGGTCGCGCGCACTCGCAAGCTCTACCGGCTCGTCGGTGTGGATCCGACCAAGGATCGCCCGAGCTCGGAGAAGCTCCTGCGTCGCGTGATCCAAGAGCGCCCCCTTCCGAAAGTCAACAAGCTCGTCGATGCGATGAACCTCGTCAGCCTGCGCGAGCAGTGCCCGATCGGCGTCTACGATTGGGATCGCATCGTCCCGCCGATCCTCGTACGCGTCGGACGCCCCGACGAGGCATACACGAGCGTCGCGGGTCGCGAAGTGCGCCTCGAAGGCAGGCTCGCAGTCGGCGACGGTGAAGGCCTCTTCGGCAATCCGAGCCTCGACTCTGACCGCACGAAGGTGACGCGCGACACGATGCGCGCCTTCGCGATCGCGTGGGCTCCGGCCGAGGCACCTCGTTCCTATCTCGAGGGCGTCCTCGCCGAGATGCGCGAGACAGCCGAAGAGTACTGCGACGCACGCGTTTCGGAGCTCGGAATCCTCTGAAAGCGAACGATCTGCCGGCAGTCGGCTCCGCGGCCCGGGACTTCACGCTCCGCACGCCGTACGACGTCGACGTCGACCTCCAGAAGACGCTGCTGCGCGGCTCCGTTCTCATCGAGTTCATCCGCGGCACGTGGGACCCCAACAGCCGCCGGCGAATCGCCGAGCTCGACGCGGCCAAGGCCCGCCTCGACGAGCTGTCGACACGCGTCCTCGTGATTTCGTGCGAGCGACCCGATACCGCTCGCGACTACCTCGAGAAGCACCCGAGCGCGCTGAGCTTCCTCATCGACACGGACCGCGAGGTGACGCGCGCCTGGGGCGTCTTCCAGCGTTTCTCGTTCGGCGCCTTCCGCGTCGCGAAGACGTCGAGCTTCCTCGTCGACGCGTGCGGGTTCGTTCGCGCGGTGCACGTCGGCAAGTCCCCGATCGACGTCTTGCCGGTCGAGACCATCACCTCGCTGCTCGAAGAGATCGAGCGCGAAGGGAAACGTCAGCGCGGCTGACGCGCGCGGTAGATCTCGAGAAGCTCGCGGTAGTCCTCCGGCGTGTCCATATCGCGCGCGATGTGCTCGTTCGCAACCTCGACACTCCGAGTCGCGCTCTCGTGGATCACGTCGCGAGCTGTCCCGCCGGTCTTTCGAGCCACCTCCACGAATCGTCCGAGAGTCCGCTGTCGGCACAGGATCGGGTGACCGTGACGCCCCCCTTCGACTGCCCGTGGCTTGAAGAAGAGAAACTCCTCGGCCATGTCGGCGCGCATGGCGTCGGCCAAGTCGTTGTAGTCTTGTCGCGTGGCGAGCGGAAAGTCGACCGGATGCACGAAGAAGCCGGCGCTCGTCGGAAGATCTCGAATCGCCTCGAGACCACACGCGAGCGAGTCGATCTGCTCGGCGTCCGGCTCTTCATTGACCACCCACTCGACTTGCGGGAGGGCGCGCTCGTGTTGTTCCTGAGTCTCGCTCCCCGCCGGAGAGATCACGACGATCTGCCGAAAGACAATATCGCGGGCTGCGTCGAGCACGAGCGAGAGAGCTGTGATCCCGTCGAAATCGAGGCGCGCTTTCGGCTCTCCCATGCGAGACGACCGCCCTCCCGAGAGGACAATCTGCACGTGCTCAGGCATACCTCCAGAGTCGGTCACGTTCACTCGGCCATCGTCTGCGTACGAAAAAACTGGTCGACACGTTCGAGCACCGACTCTGTCCCGGCGGCACACCAGAGCGTCTTCGGAAGCGACGAGAAGAACGTCTTGCCGTAGGGCTTCGTCAAGAGCCGTCGATCGAGCACGGAGACGACACCGCGGTCCCTTCGTGCACGGATCAAACGGCCGAAGCCTTGCTTGAAGCGTAACACCGCTTGAGGGATCGTGAATTCGGCGAAGGGATTTCCTCCGCGCGCGGAGATCTCCTCGAGGCGCGCCTCTTGGAGCGGCTCGGTCGGCACTCGAAAGGGCAGCCGCGTGATGATCACGTGCTCGAGCGCGCTGCCGCGCACGTCGACACCTTCCCAGAAGCTGTCGGTCCCGAAGAGCACGCCCGCGCCGCTCTCGATGAAGCGACGCAGCAGCTCGCTCCTCTGCTCACGGCCTTGGGCGAGTGGACGAAAGCCACGTGCCGTGAGCGCGCTCTCGAGTCGGTCGAACATGCGCCGGAGAAGCGAGTACGACGTGAAGAGAACGAACGCTCGTCCGCTCGACGCCGTGACCAGCCGCAGGAGGAGCTCCGGGAGCTTCTCCTCGTAGCCGCGCTCGGTCGGATCGGGAATGTCGGTCGGAACGGCGAGCAAGACTTGCCGCTCGAAATCGAAGGGCGAGGAGTGCTCGCAGAACGAGAAGCGCTCGCTCGGCAGCGCCGCGAAGCCGAGGCGCTCACCGAGAAAGTCGCTGCGCCCCGCGACGGAGAGCGTCGCGGACGTCATCGTGATGCTCTTGAGCTTCGAGAAGAGGCTCTTCTCGAGATCCTCCGCGACCGAGATCGGCGCCGTCGAAAAGCCGATCGCTCCTGGCTCCCTCGCGCTTCCGCCTTCCCGCGTATCGAGCCAGCGCACCTGACCGTCGTCGTCGTAGTCGCAGAAGCGGTCGACCGAGTCCGAGAAGCCGATCAATCGCTGAGCGAACGAGGTGAGCTCGAGCGCGAGCGACTTGCGCGTCTCTTCATCGACGCGCGATCGCTCGAGCGTCTCGAGCGCGCGCGCGTTGAGACGCACGATCGTGTCGAGGTGGCCCCGCACGCGCAGGAGCGACTCGCGGATGCGCTCCCAGAGCGGGACCTCCTCATCCGCGCCACGGTAACGAATCTTCACGCGCGTCTCGGCGTCGCCTGTCAGCTCGCGCAGGGTTCCGTCGGCACGCTCGGCCTCGATGTCGATCTCGATCTCCTCGAAGACGTCGTCGATCTGCTCGGCGACCTCACTGAGCTGCTCGCCGTAGGTCTTCGCGACACCCTCGGCCGCGATCGGGTCGTTCTTCGAGCGGAGCTTCTTCGCCACACGAACGAGCGCGCCTCGACGGCCGTTCTTCGAGCGCATGCGCCCGAGCCTCTGACGGACTCCGAGGCGCGAGAAACGCACACCGAGGTGATCGCTCGCGACGTCCTCGAGATGGTGCGCCTCATCAAAGACGACGCGGGAGTAGCCGGGGAGGACCATGTCGGCGCCGAAGTCGCCCGACTGCCTTCGCAGAGCGAGGTCGGAAAAGAAGAGATGGTGATTGGCGACGACGATCTGCGCGCGACTCGCACGTCGTCGCGCCTGATAGTAGAAGCACTCGCCGTAGTGCTGACACTCGACCTTGAGCGACTTGTCCGTCTCGGACATCGCCCGCTCCCAGACGCGCTGCGGCGGCTGCCAGAGCATGTCCGCCAAGCTGCCGCCCTTCGTCTTCTTCGACCAGGCGACGAGCTCCTCGAGCATCTCGCGATCGTCATCCTCCGCCGACTCGATCTCCTCCTCGAGCTCGGCGAGCTTCCGCTTGCACCCGAAGTTGCTGCGCCCCTTGAGCAACGAGTACTCGAACTCGCGCGGCAAGACTTTGGCGAGAAACGGGAGGTCTTTCGCGACGAGCTGCTCTTGGAGGTTGATCGTCCCCGTCGCGATGACGACGCGCTCGCGATTGTCGACGGCCCAGAGGATCGACGGCACGAGGTACGCGAAACTCTTCCCGACCCCGGTGCCCGCCTCGCACGCGACGACGCGGTTCTCGTTGAGCGAACGGGCGATCTCGACGGCCATGTCGGTCTGCCCCTCGCGCGACTCGTACTCGTCGAGCGTCTCCGCGAGCGGTCCCTCGTCGCCGAAGATCCAGCGAACGTAGTCGAGGTCGACCGGCTGGATCGACTGCGTGCGGAACGGCTTGACGACGAGGTAGCACTTGTCGGCGTCGTTGTTGATGATCGCGAAGCCGACCGACTTGTTCCCGAGCGCCGACGCGACGTTCATGTCCGCGTCGCTCGGCTCGAGACCGCCGCTCGGGTGGTTGTGGATCGCGATGTCCCACTCCTCGGCGCCCTCGACGATCGCGGGGACCGACGACGCGTCTCCACGACAGAAGACCTCGGCCTCGACGAGGCGCGCGATATCCCCCTCCTCGTTCCACTCGACCTTTCCGAGGAAGTAGACTTCGCGCCCCCCCGCCTCCGAAATCGTCTGACGCAAGAAGGCCTGTCCTTCGTCGGGGATGAGGAACTGGATGGCACGCACGCTGGGGATTCTACAGAGAAGCGCGGGCCGTTTGCGACACGTTGTCAGTCAGACTTTACAGTTCCCGAGGATGACCCCGCACGCGAACGCCACGCGAAAACTTCGTTCTCGGAACCATTTAGGCCGACGCCCCGAGAAACCGCAGAGTGGAACACGCTTTGCTTAACTCTCCGAGGTTCCCGAGCCGGTTTCTCGTTTCGGGAGTAGGAGAAGGATCTGGATTCGGTCGAGTCCCGAGCTCTGAGAAGAGCAAGACGATTCGTTCTGACTGGATGTTTTCCGACTCGGGAACAAACACACACCCTACGCTTCTCTCTGGGCGGCCTCGGCCGCCCGGAGACAAGTGATTACTCGCTCCGAGCGGCCGGCAACCACTCGAGATGGCCACCCCCTGGCTCACTCGACGGCTTCCCGACCGCCCTCCTTGAACTCGCAGAGCTCGGGCAAGACGCTGTGCTAGGAAGTAGGCGTAGGAAGCAGCGCTCGTGTCTGCGCGGTGGGACGACGAATCTCCGTGGAGCTGACCGACCCCATCAGGTCTCTCCTCTCTTCTCTTCACGCAAGCCGGTTCGCGGCTCGAATAAGATCGCCTTCTCCGCTCACAGGGCCTCGAAGATCGCTTCCATGTTGGAGGCACGATTGAGGACGTAGTAGTGAATTCCGGGCGCGCCGCGAGCGAGGAGGGCGCGGCTCTGCTCGATGCACCAGTCGATGCCGGCCTGACGCACGGCGTCCGCGTCCTCGCCGCCGGCCGCGAGCCGCTGACGCAGCTCCTCGGGGATCTTGGCGCCGCACATGCCTGCGAGCTTCTCGATCTGCGGGAGCGACTGGATCGGCAGCAGACCGGGCACGATCGGCACCTCGATGCCGATCTCGCGCGTCTCCTCGACGAAGCGGAAGTAGGCGGTGAGGGCGGCCTGCGCCTGGTTGAGCGCATCGGACTCGGTCCGGGCTGCGGTGGTGACGGTTTCGGCGAGCTGGCTGCTGACGCCCTCGACGAGCTCGAGGTAGAGCTCGCGTTTGGAGGGGAAGTGCTGGTACAGCACCGGCTTCGTGACGCCGGCGGCCGTTGCCACGTCGTTCATGGACGCGCCGTGGAAGCCGTGGTCGGAAAAGACCGTCATGGCGACGTCGAGGAGCTGTTTGCGCCGTTCGGCGGCAGGGAGACGACTGGGCATCGAGGGGTGTCCAGGTGATGGGTTGGGAGTGTTCGCGCACCGCACCAGTGCGGTGTCGGTCAGTTTCTCAGATTCGGGCCCGCCGGAACAGCCCGATTCGGGCTTAGTGACCGTGCGGTAACCCGCGATCCTCGCGATCGGCGGCTTTCACCGCGTATCCGAGGATGATGGTGGGGGCCAGGATCACCGACCCCGCGACGAGGCAGCCCACGATGGCAGGTGCCACACCTCCGTCGAAGCCGGCGATCAGCCCGACGGTGAACACCACCATCGCGACCAGGAAGAGGAGGTATCCGAGGCGCTGTCCCCGCTGTGCGAGTCGCGCCATGCGCGCCCGCTGTCTCAGGACGGGATCGTCCTCCGGCGGCGCGGTCATCGCTGCGGCCCGGCGGGGTGGTCGGCTTCGCCGGAGATCGTCGCGATCGGCCGCTGGGGGATCTCGGTCGGCGGCGCGGTGCCGGCGGACGCGAGATCGATGTAGTGCCGTGCCGGGTCTTCGAGGAGGCTCCGCCGCTCGACCTTGTACCCCGGGGGGCGGAAGATGCGGAAGCCCAAGTTGAGAAGGCCGGCCATCACCACGAGATCCCCGAAGGTCATCACCTCGTCGACGACGTCCACCGGGATCACCGCGCCGAGAACCGGGACGAGCGTGTTGGCGCCCTGAAGTTCGCGGCCTGCGCCGAGATCGACGAGCGCGATGTCCTCCGCCGACACCACGCCCGCCGCGACGATCGCGTCCGGGTCGACAGCGATGTGGCCGTTGAGGACGAGGGGAAGAAGGCTGAGGGCGACTCCGAACAGCACGACCCCCGCCCCGGTGAGGTGGAGGTTGAGCATGCACATCGCCCCGACGGCGAAGAGCGACGCTGCGAGCCAGACCGCGCCGCGTGGGAGGTCGAGCCCGCTGCCGACGAGCCCTGCGAGCGCGATCGCACCGATACCCACCTGCCAGTACGCGACGCGGACCGCCTTCGCATGGGTGACGGAGCCACCCGTCAAGATTCCGAGCGCCGCGCCCGCGACGAGTGCGAGAGGGACGATGAACATCGACCCAGACGGTACCGAAGCCGCGGTCTGTCGCACATCTCGGCACGAACGGCTGCCGGATGGGTATCTTGGCGTGGTCCTGCGAACAAGAGGAGGGGATCGTGGAGGTCCGAGCGGAGCTGACCGCGACGGTCTGGAAGGTCGTTGCTCAGGCCGGCGCATCGGTCGCCGAGGGCGACGAGCTGGTGATCCTTGAGTCGATGAAGATGGAGATCCCCGTCGTGGCGCCCGTCGCTGGAACTCTCAGCGAGATGCGCGTGGCGGAGGAAGACCGTATTTCCGAAGGCGACGTCGTCGCGGTGATCGACCCCGCGTGAGCCTCTGAGCCTCGGCGTCAGACGCCAGGTGGCAGTAGTCGGCTGAAGTTCTCGAAGAAGACGAACAGTACGAGCAAGAACACTGGGCCGCCGATCGCGTAGCTGGTCCATCGCCGCCAGTTGCGCCCCGCGTACCAGGTGAGGATCCACACGAACGCGGCGAGAGCGCCCCAGAAGATCGCCGGCCACGACGTGGCGCGGTCGCCGTCGAGATGCGAGACCAGGCCGTCGACGGATGGCGGCTCTTCGGCCACGGCGGGGGTGGCCGTCGTCGGCGGTGCTGCGGCGGTGGACTCGTCGCCCTCGGAGTCGTCGGCGTCGTCGGGCTAGTCGGGAATGGCACCCTGGCGCCC
>CAYZGY010000299.1:0-8870 GCA_964478085.1 uncultured Planctomycetia bacterium | reverse complement strand
CACGAGCTCGACGGCTTCACCGCCGTCCACGGGACGCTTCACAGCCCCGAGCTGTTCGACTACATCCAGTCATGCTACGAGGCGAGCATGACGCTCGACGTGATGCAGCAGGAGCTCTGCTTTATCGGCCACTCGCACGTGCCGGTCGGATTCGTGCAGGACGACTTCATCGGCTACATCACCGGCCAGGTGATCCCGCTCGAGCGCGGCCAGAAAATGGTGGTGAACGTCGGGAGCGTAGGGCAGCCCCGAGACCAGGACCCAAGAGCCTGTTTCGTCGTCCTCGACACGAGCGAGAATCAGGTTCGGTACCACCGAGTTCGATACGACATCGACGCGACGATCTCGAAGATCGACGCCGTCGGCCTACCACGGCCACTCGGCGAACGCCTCCTGGTCGGCCGATAGGGCCCGAATCCCACAGAGATCCCACAAGCCTCGCGAGGCCAAAGAAAAAGGGCCGAGAAACCCGTGTAGGGCATCTCGACCCTGACTCTCGACCGGTCCACCATCGGAGTACAAGACCTGGTCGACTTTGCTCGTCCGATCAGACCTTTGGCGGATGATCGCTCGTATCCTGGCTCGCGGGCTGATCGTCGTAGACGTGCGGGGAACTCGAGCTCGCGCCACTGCCGTGGCCTTCCGGCTCTGAGGAAGCGTCTTCGACCTCTTCCTCGATGCCCTTGACGCCCTTCTTGAATTCGACGATGCCCTTGCCCATGTTCCGAGCGACCTCCGGGAGTCGCTTACCGAAGAGCAGCAGCGCGATCACCAAGACGATCAGCCACTCGGAACCACCGGGCAAACCGAAGCCCAAAACCTGTTGGCACGTGAAGTACGACATGAGATGCAATTCCGTCTGAAAAGGCGGAGGGGGAGTGCCTCGAACCCGGCCATACTGCGAGCGACAGGGTCAGATTCTCCCGAATTCGGTCCGCCAGCCGTCTCAACAAATCACGAGCAAGGGTTGCTTCGCTCGTGACTCTCAGCCGGGCGGATTCGTGGAAAGAGAAGGCTCATTCTATCCCGCCGAGCCCCTCGAACAAGTCAATTCGAGCTCGCCGGACGGCCACGATCAGTGCGCGTCGTAGAAGCCGTAGATCTCTTGGCCGAGCTTCATCCCGACATACGCGACAAAGGCGGCACGGACCTTTCTGGCGTCCTCGCTCTGATAGGCCAGCCGGAACTGGGTGTCGCGCTCGTCCATGCGCACCTTCCAATCGTCCCGGCTGTAAACCGTTTGCCCGTTGACGAGATCGACCACTCGATAGCGAACGAGAGCGTTCGGGTCGTAGAAGCCGATCGAGAGCGGGTTGCTCACGCTCAGATGGCGAATGTCTCCGTGGACGAGGTACCGCGCCCCGGTCGTACGGGCGATCTTGACCCAATCACGGGTTGTTATGCGCTCTTTGGGCCAATTGAAGACCTTGTGGAGGGCTTCTTCGGTGAGCTCGCTCTCGACGAAAAGAGGATCGACCGCGTTCTCATGCGCCCATTCGCGCATGAACTTGACCAATCCGCGCCCTTCGCGCGACTCGCCGTACCACAGCGACTTTCCGCTCTCGCTAAACGGCACGACGAGGATCTCTTCGCCATTGGCGCCTTCGCCGTTGTTGAACCTGGCATCGTGAAAGGTGTGACAACCCGAAAAGAGAAGGGGAGCCACGACGGTAACCGCAAGTGTGATTCGGTGCATGTGAGGGCCCGTGACCTGAGAGGGTGGAGCTGGGGCATTCAGGGTTGGAGCGTTCTAGTCTACGGCCGGGGGGGTGCCATCGCAAGACGGCCCGTAGATCCCGCGAACGCTTGGATTTATGCGCTCTGTCGCGCGTTTCCCCCTGCGCTCTTTCCGTGTCTCGAACAGATCACTCGTCGCCGTAGTCGGGTGCTCCAGGCCACGGCTCGCGCGTCGGCACTCGGCGTGCCGACTCCATCGCGACCGTGTCACCTTCTTTTCGAAGGATGATCACCTGGTGCTCCTCCCGCAACATCGGACCGCCGCGCTTGGCTCGTCGCTCGACGATGGTCGCCGGATTTGAGGCAGAACCTACGAGAACGAGCTCCTTGACGCCAGCGCGGTACTCGACGCGCTCGGCGAAGGCCTGATAGGGGCCCGAATTGATCGTCACGTTCCCCTGTGGCCCTTCGGTGGTCCCGACAGCGAGCGCCCAAGGCAGAACGGCGAGCGTGCTCGCCTCTTCCTGCGGATCGACATGGAGCGTCAGCCGCTGCGCGATGACCTGCCAGTGCTTCCCGGCGCTGCCCTTGTCACCGTCGGCAACAGCGGCGGCGGAGTCGTCCTTGCCCGTGACGTAGAAGTTCGCGATGACGTCCTTACGGAACTGGACGACGAGCATCTGGCGCAGACGACCTTCGTCGTTTCGCCTCGTCGGGTGTTCGACGAGGTGAACGACGATGCGTTGCGCGTGAATCGTATCGACGGGCCCTTCCGGGTCGGTCGCGCCTGCCTCCGTGACCTCGGCGAGCGAGCGTCCGACGGCCGATGGGTGCGTGAAGTGTTGGAGCGTTTGGCGACGTCCGTCACGCGAGAAGACATTCACACGCTCCGCGACGGCGTCGTAGATCAGATCGTCTCCGCGCAGAAGAACGGCCTGCTCGGGGCTGTAGAGGAGCACCTTGTCGCGCGCCGTGACCTTCTCGATCGCGAGGGCGTTCGAGCTCATCTTCGCCTCGCCCGAATTCGCCTCGGACTTCGCGAGCTGCATTTCGAGCGAGCTCGTCTCGAACTCCCAAACCATCGGCCGCTTCGATTTTCCAGGGCGACGAATCGAAGAGTTCAAGCCCGTCTCTTCCCGCGGAAGCTGCTGCAGCTTACCGGCAACGTTCGTCTCGAGGAGAACGACGCTCTTGGCCGCGTCGAACGTCACCGTACGAGCACGCACGGGACCGGTGAGCTGTCCGTTCTGAATGAGGATCTCTTGCAGGCCCGATCCCGAGAAGACGAGCTTCTCCGCCGCCGCTTCCCACTCGACGACCTCGCCGCGCAGCTCGAAATTCGCGCCTTCGACGACGAGCGGACGCTCCTCGGTCCCGCGCGCCTTGAGTGAATCGACGAGCGAGAGCTTCGCCAGGGGATGATCGCCCTGCGTCGCGTCGTCACGGGCCGCGCCTTCGTCGCTGTCGCGAAGAACGAAGTTCGCCTCGGCGCCACGCACGAGCACGGTCGGTTTCGGAGTGATCTCGTCGCCTTCGTAGAGACGCAGCTCGACCGCACCGCCGAGCGCGACCGTTCGGGTCGGCTCGGTGAAATGAATGTGCGTCGCTTGGATCACGCCACCTTCGAGCTCCATGCGCGCGATGCGATCCGGATCGTCCTCGGCACTGAAGAGCTCGACGACCTTCTCCGCACTGAGAAGCCTCGCCTCCTGCGCGACGAATCGGTAGGGCGTGCCCTCGAGCGTGCGAAGCCTCACGGCGGTCGTCTCGTCTCCACGCGCGAGCGCCGACGTCAGCTCGCGCGACTCGTCGAACGCGAGACCGAGATAGCTGCATCGAATCTCGAAGACGCGCGGATGCGTCGGTTCAACACTCTCTTCGGCTCCGCCCGACTTCTTCGTCTCGTCACGGAAATCGCGATAGTCGAGCCGTGCCGAGACGCTACCCTCGAACCACGCCGCCTGCGGCCCTCCATCGACGAGGAGGTGAATCGCGGCGGCTTCGATCCAACTGGCGCCCTGCGTCAGGCGGGGGAGCGCGTCCTTTTCGCCGACGAGCGTCACCTGCTTCTTGATCGCATCGTAGGTGAGCTCCGCGCCGCCGATCTCGAAGGGTTTCGCGCCCGTCTTGGCAGCCTCCGCAGAATCGTCCGAGCCGCGACCGTGGATCTTGACGGCTTTCGGTCCCTCGCCGCGCGCGACGAATCGCGAGAGGCCCTTCTGACCGCTTTCGGAGTCTTCGTCGAAGACGAGCTCGACCTCGTCGGAAGAGAAATCGACGACTTGGGCGAGCTCCGCGGACTTCTTGGCCTTCGACTCCTCGATCGCACCCGAGTTGGCCGGCTTGCGTGCGCGCCCCCCGTCGAGCTTCGACTGGACGACACCCTCGACGCGCGCTGCGGTCTCGCGTACGCGTCCGTCGCGGCGCCCGGCCCGCTTGAACGTTCCCGTGACCTTCTCGAGCAGAACCGAATTCTCGTGCGGACGAAGAACGGCGCGCTCGGCGCGGAAGTCGACCTCGGGACCGGTCAAGGTCGGCGATCCCGTCAGATACCCCTCGCTGAGGCCGATCTCGTCGCCCGTCTCGTCTGCGTTCTTCTTCGGAGCTCCGTCCTCGTCGAGAAGCGCGAGATTGATCCACTCGAGCTGATCTCCCTCGAGCGTGAACGTGCGATTTCCTCGGACGATGAGAGTCCGCACACGACCGTCGTCCGAGCGTGCGATCGCACGACGGGGAATCGGGCGCCGGCCTTCATCGTCGATCTCGAGTGTCAGCTCGCTGCAATCGAAGCGGTTGCCGCGCGGCTTGGGCGGCGTCACCGTCCCGGGTGGGACGGCAGCGTTGAAGACCACGACGCCCTCGGTGAACAGGATGCGAGTGCCGTCGAACGTCTGATTCGCTTCCTCTCCCGACTTCGTCTCACCGCCTGCAGCACCGAACTCGAGCTTGAGACCGCCCGCGCAGGTGATGACGGCGCGGCTCGGAATCTCGCCCTCTTTCGGCGCCTCGTTCTTCTCGGTCTTCTCGCCGAGCGTGAAGTCGCCGATGACGTTCGGGTCGAGATACGTCGCCACCGGCGGCAGAAACTCGACCTTCTCGATGCCTTTCTGGCCGATCTCGCCGCGCAGGCCCTTCTCGCTGTGGACCTCGAGGTACGGGTTGACGATGCTTACGCTCTTCTCGGACCGGAACGAAAAGCGGCTCTTGTCACCCGACTGAGCCGTCAGACCCGGATTGGGCTCGACGTTCGAGAAGAGCAGCTCCTGAAAGTGAAACTCCGTTCCGTCGTTCGTCGTGCCCTTGCCGTCGAAGAGGACGACCGAGACGTCTCCCGAGCCGCGAACGAGACCGCCCGAACGACGGTAGACCGCTCGATCGAAGGTCAGGAGCAGCTTTCCCTGCTTCGGCCCCGTCTCTTCCGCACCCGGGCCCTCCTCGACGTCTCGCTTACGGATCTTGACCTCGACATTCCCGTTGCGGTTGCCCTCCGGGGCCGACTCGTTGCCCTCCGGGGAACCTGCCTGCGGGCCGATGTCCTTGGCGTCGTAGAGCGGAATCTCGATGACCCCGTCACGCAGCTGGAGCTTCTCGAGCTGATCGAGCCGCGATCCGTCCTCGAGGTCACCCGAGGGCAGCTCCGCACGAATCGTGAAGTTGCGCCGGCCGAGCTTGACGTTCCAGAAGTCGAAATCGAGCATGTTGCGCTTCTTCTCGCTCTTCTGCGAGGTGCGCGACTCGGACCCGGAATCGGTCGCCGACTCGGTCTTCGGGTCGTCCGAGAGCCAGAGCTCGAACTCGCCCGTCGCCACGACGAAGAACGCCAACATGCTCAGAAAGATCGCTGCGAAGAACCCGACAGCCTTCATAAGTATCTCTCCAAAACCGACTTCCAGTGATCCTGAGCCTTCAAGATCAGCTCGGCGACCTCACGCACGGCGCCGTTGCCGCCGCGAGCTTCGGTCGTGTAGCTCGCCCGCTCCCGAAGCTCGGGACGGGCGTTCGCGACGGCGACCCCGAACCCTGCACGCGAAAGACAGGGCAAGTCGTTGAGGTCGTCGCCGACGAAGCAGACTTCTTTCCAATCGAGACCGTTTTTCTCGAGGAACGCCTCGAGGTGCGAGAGCTTCTCGCTGACGCCGCTCCAGCAGTTTTCGACGCCGAGCTCCGCCGCGCGCTTCTCGACGATCGCCGACTTGCGCGCAGAAAGAAACGCCACGCCGATTCCGGCGCGCAGGAGCCAGTTGATCCCCATCCCGTCGAGGACGGAGAAGTTCTTGAACTCCTCACCGTGCACATTCATGCCGATGACGCCGTCCGTCAGCGTCCCGTCGACATCGCACACGACGAGCTTGACCGCCCGTAGCGGCCCGAGAACTGGCGGCCCGAGAACTGGCGGCCCGAGAACTAGCGGCCCGAGATCTGTGGGCATAAAGCCATACAAAGACACCACCTACACGAGATCACGAAATCACGAGATCACGAAATCACCGTGGGTGGGGCGGCTCTTCACTTCCGCACGCTCCACGAGCGTGTCTGAGCGCATTGTAGTGCGTGGGGGACCGATTCCCAAGATCAAGATGTTGGGTGGGTGTGCGGTCGACAGCCCATTCCGTCCAGGGAGAGACGTGACGTCTCCCCCTCTGGCATCGTGGCTACCCGGCGCCCGCCAGCAGGTCGTCGACGACCGATGGATCCGCCAGCGTCGACGTGTCCCCGAGGTCGTCCGTCTCCCCGGCGCCGATCTTTCGCAGGATGCGCCGCATGATCTTGCCGCTTCGGGTCTTGGGCAATCCCTTGGCGAACTGGATCTTGTCGGGCGCTGCGATCGGGCCGATCAGCGTGCGGACGTGCTTCACGAGCTCCTTGAGGAGATCGTCGCTCGAGTCGACTCCGGCGATCAGTGTGACGAAGGCGTAGATGCCTTGCCCCTTGATCTCGTGCGGCATGCCGACGACCGCCGCTTCGGAGACCGCCGGGTGCGCGACGAGCGCGCTCTCGACCTCGGCCGTGCCCATGCGGTGACCCGAGACGTTGATGACGTCGTCGACGCGTCCCGTGATCCAGTAGTAGCCGTCCTCGTCGCGCCGGCAGCCGTCTCCCGAGAAGTAGCGGCCCGGGAACTGGACGAAGTAGGTCTCGCGAAAGCGATCGTGATCGCCGTAGACCGTGCGCATGATCCCCGGCCACGGCTCGCGCATGCACAAGTTGCCGGTCGTCGCACCTTCGAGCTCGTTGCCCTCGTCGTCGACGAGGAGCGGCTGGATGCCGAAGAACGGCAGCGTCGCCGAGCCGGGCTTGGTGTCGATCGCGCCGGGAATGGGGGAGATGAGGATGCCGCCCGTCTCGGTCTGCCACCACGTGTCGACGATCGGGCAACGCGACTTGCCGACATTCTCGTGATACCAGCGCCAGGCCTCGGGATTGATCGGCTCGCCGACCGTGCCGAGGAGCCGCAACGTCGGCATGTCGTGCTTGTCGGTGAAGGACGTCCCTTCGCGCATCAGCGCACGGATCGCCGTCGGCGCCGTGTAGAAGATATTGACGTCGTACTTCTCGATAACCTGCCAGAAGCGGTCGAAGTCGGGGTAGTTCGGCACACCCTCGAACATCACGGTCGTCGCGCCGTTACAGAGCGGACCGTAGATGATGTAGCTGTGCCCCGTGATCCAGCCGATATCGGCACCGCACCAGTAGATGTCGCCCGGGTGGTAGTCGAAGATCGTCTCGTGCGTCAGCGCCGTGTAGACGAGGTAACCGCCCGTCGTGTGAAGAACGCCCTTCGGCTTCCCCGTGCTTCCCGAGGTGTACAGAATAAAGAGCGGATCTTCCGCGTCCATGACCTCGGGCTCGCACTCGTCGCTCTCGCTCGCGGTCACGTCGTGCCACCAGACGTCGCGCCCCTCGCGCATGGGAATCTCGGCGTCGGTGCGCTTGACGACGACGCAAGAGCTCACACAGTCGAGACCTTCGATCGCCTCGTCGGTCGTCGCCTTGAGCGGAATCGTCTTGGGGCCGCGGAGACCTTCGTTCGCCGTGATGACGACGCTGCAGGTCGAGTCGAGGATCCGCTGGCGTAGCGAATCGGCGCTGAAGCCGCCGAAAACGACGCTGTGGACCGCACCGATGCGCGCACAAGCGAGCACGCTGAACGCGAGCTCGGGAATCATCGGCAGGTAGATGCAGACGCGGTCGCCCTTCTTGACGCCGAGCCCGCGAAGGGCGTTGGCGAAGCGGCAAACCTCGGCCTTGAGCTCCGAGTACGTGTACTTCTTGTCGTCGGTCGGCTCGTTGCCTTCCCAGATGATCGCCGTCTGATCACCGCGACCCGCGTCGATGTGCCGATCGATGCAGTTGACCGAAGCGTTGAGCTTGCCGCCGAGGAACCACTTCACGGACGGCGTCTCGAACTCCCACTCGCGGACGGTCTCGAAGGGCTCGATCCAGTCGAGGCGCTGCGCCTCCTCGGTCCAGAATCCGTCGGGATCGTCGACGCTCTTCTGGTAAATCTCGCGGTATTGCTCGAGGCTCTGAATGTGGGCACGCTCGCGAAACGCGTCGGGGGGCGGAAACTTCCCGCCGGCAACGTCGGACATTGATCTTTCCTCCGCAGACGGATTCTGGCAGACAGACTGGGAGAGACTATAACGGAGGACCCGCGGCCATGAGAAGGCCCGAGAGCGACGAGAGTAGAAGAAGAGCGTACGAAGCATGAGGACATTTCTCGCCAGCCTTCGCGACACCGGAGTCGACGAGACCGAGACGCAGGTCTCGGAGCTCCTCGACGCCGGCTTCGAGCGTCTCGTCCTCGAGGAGCCGCTCTACTCGCTGACGTGGGATCGCCTGCGCGTCGCGCTGCCGAAGGAGGTGATCCACGCGATCCGCCTCTTCGTGCCGTTCCCGAGAGAGGTGCGTCCGCCGAAGCGCGCGAATTTCCGCCTCGGCTCGCTCGACGCCGCCGAGCGTCGCGCCGCGACCGCGCAGGGCATCGCGACGCTCGAGGCCGCTGATTCGCTCGAGACGCACCTCGTCATCGTGCCGCCCGTCGAGCTGACGAGCGACGCTCTGCCGCGCGGCTTCGTCGATCCGCTCACGGGCCTCCTCGGCGCCGGCGCCCCGGCCCACACCCGCCCCCGCCCCGCGAGACCGGCCCAAACCCAAAAACCCCACGACGCGTAAATTAACAAGCTAACCCC
>CAYZGY010000298.1:0-8886 GCA_964478085.1 uncultured Planctomycetia bacterium | reverse complement strand
CCCCCGGCGCCCCCCGCCCGCCTTGATGGGACACCGGCGCCGGGGGTGCGCAAGGATCGATTTGAACGTTTTTGAAGGGGGGGGCTCGCCGCGGGCGGGCTGATCGTCCGGCGCGCGTGTGTGGAGAGCCCGGGCGAAGTCGGCGAGCTGCGACATGGAGTCACCGCGTCTCGTGAAGCGGAGTTGCTCCCATAACTCTTCCGTCAGGGCTCGGCCACCCACGACTACGGCGACGTCGCGCGAGCGCGCCGCGTCGTAGATCGACATGTAGTCGTCCACGAACTTGTCGTCGTTCTCGACGTGCGACACGCTGAGCCAGAGCAGCCGGGGCCTCTCGCGCAGGACCGCCGCGCGCAGCGTCTCGGCGGGTAGCCCGATCCCGTAGGACTCGGCGCGCCAGCCGAGTTCCCGCAACGTCAGCTCGATCATCGTCGTCGCCAGCGAGTAAGGATCGTGCTCGAAAGTGCCGCCGAACGCGATGGGGGCCGCGTCGAGGGGCGGCGAGATCACCGCGCGCAGTTCGTGCAGGAGGCGGGTCCCAATCTCGCACGCGCGGCGCTCCTGGTACACCTCCAGGCTGCCTTTCGACCAGCACTCGCCGATGGCGTGGTAGGCGGGCGCCATTCCGAGATCGAAGAGGCTCGGCAAATCGACACCGGAGAGGTAGAGACCGAACGCGACCGAGCGGGCGTCCTGCTCGTTCGCGTCCTCGAGCGCAGTTTGCAGGAGGTGCGGCGCGTTTTCGAGGCCGGAGTCCCGCCGGGTCGGCAGCTCCGGCAGCCCGAGTACCTGCGGCAGGGCCGGCGTCTGCCCGCTGCTGCGCAAATAGGAGATGACGCTGCTGGCCGCTACGCGTCGGTGTCCGCCGATCGTCTTGGTCGTCTCGAAGATACCCTTGTCGCACCACCGCTTGACCGAGGCTTCACTGACGCCGAGCGCTCGAGCGACTTGCTTGGGGGACAGGTGGTCGATCATGCGAGTTTCTTTCACGCTCCTTCGACGGTTCGTTCCGGTGAGTGAATACGATGCAATGGCCCGGTGACAAGCTCCGGCGCCGCTTTTCTCGTCGAACGGGGACACGCACGCGGCGTCGACCCGTGAGATGAAATCAAGCAAATCGGTCGTCAGAGCTCAGCCCCCGGGGCGAAGGGGCGCTACGAGTCAATCGTAAGTGTATTCCGTTTTTCCTGTTATCGCGAGACCTGTTATTCGGAGGCTCCATTCTCGATTTTCTCCTTGATGAGCAGCACGGACGGAGAGAAACTCGCGGGGAAAGACGTGGACGTTTTGAACGATTGTATGGGGCTTGGACGATGCGAATCACCTTCCCTAGGCTCGGTCGATCTCACCCGAAGTCACCTCCCGAGGCGACGTCGACGCGGTTCGGTGAGGTTCAGTTTCCTCTGAAGGATCCGCTGACGCCCGAGGAGGAGCAGCGGTTCGGCATCGATGGAGAGTCGTGGGTCACGCTCGAGGGCCTCGGCTCGCGGCGGAGCATCTCGCGAGAGCGCGTGCGGCAGATCGAGCAGCAGGCCCTCGAACGGCTGAAACGCGACAGTTTTCTGCGCGAGGCCTTCGAAGATCTCTTGTCAGATCCTTGCCGGAGCCTGAGCCGTGCAGTCTGAGTCGTCCTTTCAGCCGCTTGGCCCGAGCTCCGCCGACGCCGCTGGCGAACAAACGCCGCCTCGCCGCGTGGGCTTCCTCGGCTCCCTGGCCCGATGGTTCTCCAGTGGCGAGCCCGTCGCCGGCGAGCCGAGCGGGTCGGAAATGCAGATCGACTGGCTTCGTTGCCTCCCGTTCTTCGCCTTGCACGTGGCCTGCTTCGCCGTCATCTGGACGGGCGTCAGCTGGGTCGCCGTGGGTCTCGCGGCGGCGCTCTACGTCGTCCGCATGTTCCTGATCACGGGGTTCTACCACCGCTACTTTTCGCACAGGACCTTTCGGACGAGCCGCTGGTTTCAGTTCGTCGCGGCCTTCGCCGGCTGCACTGCGGGCCAGCGAGGACCTCTGTGGTGGGCGGCGCACCATCGACACCATCACACCCACTCTGACGACGAGCTGGATAGGCATTCGCCCCGGCGCCACGGATTCCTCTACAGCCACCTGGGTTGGTTCCTGACGCGCCAGAACTTCGCCACGGACTCTCGACTGGTTCGCGACTGGCTACGATTTCCCGAGCTGCGCTACTTGGACCGCTACGACTGGATCCCTTTCGCGCTCCTTGGCGCCGCGGTCTGGTGGCTGGGGGCGCTCGCCGCGAGACACAAGCCGGAACTCGGCACCGACGGTCCTCAGCTATTCGTTTGGTTCCTGATCTCGACGATCGTCCTCTACCATGTCACCTACACGATCAACTCGCTTGCGCACAGCTGGGGGACAAAGCGCTTCGAGACGGCAGACGACAGCCGCAACAACGCGCTTCTCGCGCTCCTCACTCTCGGCGAGGGCTGGCACAACAACCATCACTACTATCCCGCGTCGGTCCGCCAGGGCTTCCTCTGGTGGGAGGTCGATGTCAGTTACTACGTCCTCAAGGTCCTCTCCTGGCTCCGGCTGGTGAAGGATCTGCGCCCCGTTCCCTCGAGGGTGCGCGACGAGGCGAGGCGAGCTCCGGGATCGACGCGGCAGAAGGGCGGGCCGAGATGACCTACCCTTCATCCCATCGTCGAATCGCCATAGTCGGAAGCGGTATCTCCGGCCTGGTCTGCGCGCACCGCCTGCGCCGTCAGCACGACGTCACCGTCTTCGAGTCGGGCGAGCACGTCGGCGGGCACACGAACACGATCCGCGTGAACACGGACGACGAGAGCTTCGCGATCGACACCGGCTTCATCGTGTTCAACGAGACCAACTATCCGCTCTTCTCCGCCCTTCTCGACGAGCTGGGTGTCGAGTGCCAACCGACGTCGATGAGCTTCAGCGTGCGCTGCGACCGCAGCGGCCTCGAGTACAACGGAACGTCGATCCCCAAGCTCTTCGCTCAGAAGAGAAACGTCCTGCGACCGTCATTCCTGAAGATGCTGCTCGACATCGTCCGGTTCGGGAAGGAGGCTCCGCGCGTCCTCGAGGAGGACGACTCGCTCTCGGTCGCAGCGTTTCTGAAGCGAGAGCGATACGGCCGTGGCTTCGCCAAGCACTACCTGCTGCCATTGGGAGCATCGCTCTGGTCGTGCTCGCCTGCGACCTTCGAGTCGTTTCCGATCCGCTTCGTCGTCGAGTTCCTCGACAATCACCACATGCTGCAGGTCGCGAACCGGCCGACCTGGCGGGTGATCCGTGGCGGCTCGTTCCGCTACGTGGAGAAGCTGACGCGGGACTTTCGTGACCGCATCCGACTGAATTGTCCCGTGCGCTCCATCCTGCGACTGGGAGACGGTGTGCGCGTCACGTTCGGAGACGGTGAGGCGGAGAACTTCGACGAGATCGTGCTCGCCTGCCACGCGGATCAGGCGCTCGAGCTGATCGCCGACCCGACCCCGACAGAGGAGGAATTGCTCTCGAGCTTCCCTTACCAGCGCAACGAGGCGGTTCTCCACACGGACACCTCCGTGCTGCCGTGTCGTCGCAACGCCTGGGCGGCCTGGAACTACCATGTTCGCGTGGACCGCGTCGCATCAGCCACCCTGACGTACGACATGAACATCCTCCAGTCGATACGTTCGAAGCGCGAGTTTCTCGTTACGCTCAATGATGACGACAGGATCGATCCCGAGCGCGTCATCCGTCGGATCACCTATCACCACCCGACCTACGACCACCGCCGCAGGCGCGCGCAGGAGCGACACGCCGAGCTCGTCCGTACGAACCGGACGTCGTTCTGCGGCGCCTACTGGGGCTACGGCTTTCACGAGGACGGTGTCCGAAGCGCCGAAGTGGTCTGCGGTGCTTTCGAGGGGAGTGCGCCCGATGCGAAGTTGCCTGTATGAAGGACGAGTGGTGCATCGACGGCGACGATCCGTCGAGCACCGCTTCTCCTACTCGCTCTTCCTGCTCTACCTCGACCTCTCCGAGC
This sequence comes from uncultured Planctomycetia bacterium, assembly GCA_964478085.1. GTDB lineage: Bacteria > Planctomycetota > UBA8108 > UBA8108 > UBA8108 > CAYMLL01. The sequence goes on along the minus strand of CAYZGY010000298.1, from coordinate 4,874 downwards.
TCGAGGATGCATTTCGAGGGCGCTGGCTGTGGTCGATTGAGCGACGGAACATCGCGTCGTTCTCACGCAGGGATCACCTGGGAGATCCCGAGGTGTCGCTCGACCGAGCCGTCCGCGATCTCGTCGACGACGAGACAGGACGCCGCCCGGAGGGTGCGATTCGGATTCTGACGCACCTGCGTTACTTCGGATGCTGCATGAATCCGGTGAGCTTCTACTACTGCTGGAGCGCGGACGACTCGAACGTCGAGTACGTCGTAGCCGAGATCAACAACACTCCCTGGGGAGAACGCCACTGCTACGTGGTCGATCGAACGACGAGCGACGACGGGCAGAGCGGACTGCGTCGCTCGTTCGAGAAGGAGTTCCACGTCTCGCCATTCCTGCCGATGAATCAGATCTACGACTGGAGCTTTTCCGATCCCTGCGAGCGCATCGCGGTCCGCATGGAGAACCTCGAGGATGGGAAGTCCGTCTTCGACGCCACGTTGACGCTCGAGCGACGTGAACTCTCGGGCCGCAACCTCGCCCGGGCGCTGCTCCGATTCCCGTTGATGACCGTCCAGGTGGTCGTCGCGATCTACTGGCAGGCGCTGCGGCTGTGGCTCAAACGCTGCCCCTTTCACCCCCACCCGAAGCATGGTGAGAGGACGAAGGCATGACATGGCTATCCACCGGCGAGCCCGGCAGCGCACCGGACCGAACGGAAGTCGCAGTCGATGGACGCCGCGAACGAGCCGGCTCACTGTCGCGGCGCGCGGTCTTACGGCAGCTGGAGAAGCTGCGTCACGGAGCGATCCTGCTGAGAGACGACTGCGGAAGTCGGTACCTCGGCGAGTCTTCGGCAGAAGCATCCCCGTCACCGGAGCTTCGCGTGCACGATCGCCGCTTCTACCGCAGCCTCGCCATCGGCGGAACGGTGGGGGCGGCCGAGTCGTTCATCAAGGGTTGGTGGACGACCGACGACCTCGTCGAGCTCCTCCGGCTTCTCGCGGACGAGATGGAGGGAGGCGTCACCCGGATTGTCGGCGCTCTCGCCCGCGTCGGGCACTGGTTGCGGCGCAACACGCGACTTGGGAGTCGCAGGAACATCCACTCGCACTACGACCTGGGCAACGACCTCTTCCGTCTCTTTCTCGACGAGACGATGACCTACTCCTGCGGCGTCTTCGAGTCACCGAGCTCGACGATGGCCGAGGCCTCCCTCGAAAAGCTGACGCGAATCTGCCGCAAGCTGCGCCTCGGGCCCAGCGACCACGTCCTCGAGATCGGCACGGGCTGGGGAAGCTTCGCTATCCACGCCGCGAAGAGTTACGGCTGTCGCGTGACCACGACGACGATCTCGCAGGAGCAGCACGACCTGGCACGCGAGCGGATCGAAGCCGAGGGCATCAGCGACCGCGTGACCTTGCTGCTCGAGGACTACCGAGATCTCCGCGGACGGTACGACAAGCTCGTCTCGATCGAGATGATCGAGGCCGTGGGCCACGAGTTCCTCGGCACCTTCTTCGGCACGTGTAGCGAGCTTCTCGATCGAGGCGGCGCCATGCTCCTGCAGGCGATCACGATGCCCGACCGGCGCTACGAGCGGTACCGGCGATCGGTCGACTTCGTCCAGAAGCACATCTTCCCGGGCTGCTGCGTGCCCTCCATCTCGGCGATGAACGACGCGATCGCGCGCAACGGCGACCTGCGGGTCGTCGGTCTCGACGAGATCGGCATTCACTACGCGACGACACTCAGGCACTGGCGCCGCCGCTTCCTCGAGCGTCGTGACGACGTGCGGAGCCTGGGCTACGCCGAGGAATTCATCCGGCTCTGGGAGTTCTACCTGGCGTACTGCGAAGCCGGCTTCGCCGAGCGCTATACCGGCGACGTCCACATGCTCCTCGCAAAGCCCGCCTGGAGGCAAGATGACCACGTCTATCCTGGCTCCAGCCAGTAAGGCACGTCGACTGATGCGACCGGCTGTGCTCGTCAACCTCGTGCTCTTCCAGGTCGGTTGGTTCAGCTGCGTCCTCGGCGCGGCGCACGGAGTTGACTGGTTCGGTCCGGTCGTGGTCGCTGCGTGGGTCTCCCTTCACGTCGCGCTCCAGCGCGACCGGCGCGCCGAGGCGTTCTGTGTCGTTGCCGCTTTCGTCCTGGGCTACGCCACCGACGGTCTCCTGGTGCTGGGCGGCGCCATCGAGTTTCACGGCGACTCCGCAGCGTTCGAGCCGACTCGCGGCTGGATGCTGGCTCTCTGGGTCAATCTCGCGGCGACGCTCCGCCTGGCTCTCGGATGGCTTCAGGGTCGTCCTGCACTCGCGGCCATCCTCGGCGGTGTGTCCGGTCCCGCCGCCTATTTCTCAGCGGCGGAGCTGGATGCCGTTTCCATCCCGGAGCCGGTCGCTCAGGGACTCTCGCTCATCGCGGTCGCGTGGGCCATCGCTTTGCCCATTCTCTTCTGGATCTCGCGGCGCGTTCGTTCTCCGGCCGATGTGAGCACGGGGTGATCGACATGGACTTCACCCACGCGATTCTCTTCGGATGGCTCGGCCTCGCGGTCTTCATGGCGATCCTCTGGAGCGTGCAGCGTCGTACCGGCAACGCCGGTATCGTCGATATCGCCTGGACGCTGGGCGTCGGGGTCATGGCGGCGCTCTTCGCGACGAGCGCCGACGGCGACTCGAAGCGTCGCGTTCTGATCGCCTGTATCGCCGGCGTCTGGTCGATCCGCTTGACCCTTCACCTGCTGCTGCGAACCCTCGGCGAGCCGGAAGACGGGCGCTACCAGGAGCTTCGACGGCGCTGGGGAGAGCGGACGCAGCCCTATCTCTTCATCTTCTTCCAGATCCAGGCGTCCTGGGCCGTCCTCTTCGCGCTGCCGATGTGGATCGCGGCGCGCAATCCGAGGCCGCTCGGCTGGCTCGACGCCGCCGCGGTCACTGTGTGGCTCGTCTCCCTCGCCGGGGAGGCGGTCGCTGATCGGCAGCTCTCCCGCTTCCGGACGCGTGAGGGCACCTCGGGTCAAGTCTGCCGGGACGGCCTATGGCGCTACTCCCGTCACCCCAACTACTTCTTCGAGTGGATCCACTGGTGGGCCTACGTGCTGCTGGCGGTCGGGGCTCCCCTCGGCTGGCTGGCGCTCGGCGGCCCGCTCGTCATGCTGTACTTCCTACTCAAGGTCACGGGCATACCGCCGACCGAGGCGCGAGCGCTCATCTCGCGCGGAGAAGCGTATCGAGACTACCAACGGACGACCAGCGCCTTCTTCCCCTGGCCGCCCGAGAAGACGGAGAACGACTGATGTCGATCGGACTTGGCATCGAGCTCATCGAACGGGGTCTGGTGCCCGACTTTTTGACCCGCTTCGGCATTCGCCGGTTGTGCCGCCAACGATTGCGAGAGGAGGTCACCGCCGACTGCGAGGAGCGGCAGCGCCGCTTGCGCGAGTTCATCCGCAAGATGGACGGCGGTCCGATCGCCCCGGTACCCGAGCTCGCCAACGAGCAGCACTACGAGGTACCGGCGAAGTTCTTTCTCGCGTCGCTGGGAGCGCGTCTCAAGTACAGCTGCTGTTACTGGCCCGACGGTGTCGAGACGCTCGACGACGCGGAAGAAGCCGCCCTGGCTTTGACCTGCGATCGTGCGGGCCTCGAAGACGGCCAGGACATGCTCGAGCTCGGCTGTGGCTGGGGATCCCTGACGCTGTGGATGGCAGAGAAGTATCCTGAGTCGACGATCACGGCGGTGTCGAACTCGAAGCCACAGCGGCTCTTCATCGAGGAGCGTGCACGCCAGCGCGGCCTCGGCAACGTTCGCGTCGTCACGTGCGACATGAACGAATTCGACATCGACGAGCGCTTCGACCGCGTCGTCTCGATCGAGATGTTCGAGCACATGCGCGACTACCGCACGCTGTTGAGACGCATTTCCGGGTGGCTGCGCCCGGGCGGTGCGCTCTTCGTCCATGTCTTCTGCCACCGCAGCACCGCCTACTCCTTCGAGACGGAGGGAGAAGACGACTGGATGGGCCGGCACTTCTTCTCGGGCGGCATCATGCCGAGCGACGACCTGTTGCTCTACTTCCAGGAGGACCTGAAGCTCACCGCACACTGGAGCTGGAGCGGCGTCCACTACGAGAGGACGGCGAACGCCTGGCTGCGCAACCTCGACGAGCGCAGGAGCGAGGTGCTCGAGGTGATGCGAGAGACGTACGGCGAGCGTGACGCTCGAAGGTGGCTCGCGCGCTGGCGCGTCTTCTTTCTGGCGTGTGCCGAGCTATTCGGCTATCGCGGCGGCCAGGAGTGGTTAGTCTCGCACTACCGGCTCGAGAAGGCCCCGGTGCACTCTTTCGAAGGTTCGGCGCAGCACGACGCGGCGGTCGTTCCAACGGCCGCGCTGCGCTCCTGATCGCCTTGCCGACTTATGCATCGAAAACGACGGAATCTACCATGCTCTTCGCCCGAAGCGTCCTCTGGCTGTCGGCTCTGAGCTTCCTGGCCTTCGGTATCGTCTATCTCGTCTCTCCGACTCTCTGGACGGAGCCGACGGGCATGGTCCTCGATGAGCCCGCCGCGCGCACCGATGTGCGTGCGGTCTACGGGGGATTCCAGCTCGGTGTCGGTCTGTTCCTTCTCTGGAGCACACGGGATCGGGAACGCTGGCGCTCTGCGCTCCTGCTGACGACGCTGGCGATCGGCGCGTGCCGATTGATCGGCATCGTCGCGGATAATGCCGGGACGCTCTTTCACTTCGTGGGCTTCGGTATCGAGGCGGGGTACACGGTGCTGGCGCTCGCGGCGTGGCGACAGACTCGGATCGTTGCGAGCGTCGAGGTGCTTCCGTCATCAACTGTTGCTACGCCGCTAGCCGAAACACCTCGCAGCGAT
>CAYZGY010000297.1:0-8926 GCA_964478085.1 uncultured Planctomycetia bacterium | reverse complement strand
CTCTTCTATTCCGCGCGCCCTCTTCTATTCCGCGCGCCCTCTTCTATTCCGCGCGGGGATCGACGCGTTCCGGACATCGCAGCTCGTCCGGCGTCGGGTCGAGCCCTCGGCCCACCGAGAACGGCTCGAGCGGCTCGGGTCCACCCTGGAAGAGGTGGCTCAGCGAATAGACCGCGTCGGTGAGCTCGACGACGCCACTGTCGTCCGCGTCGGCCGCATCGAGACACTCGCTCGGAGTCTGGCCGAGAAAGAGATAGCCGAGCACGGCGACCGGGTCACTCAGATCGAAACGATCATCGAGATTGAAGTCTCCGCGCAGGAAACCCCGCGGCTCCTCGAGGACGATCGGCTCCGACGTCCTCGAACGTGCCGAGATGCTCGCCGTCCGCCGAGAAGCGGGCGATCGTTCCGTCCGCGAATGACGGCGTCAGGAACGTCCCGTTTTCGTCGAACGCGATTCCCTGCGGCGCGCGGATCGGCGCGGTCGGCAATCGATCGATCTGCTCGCCGGCGAGGTTGAAGACTCCGACAGCGCTGCTGCCCCCTCCCGTGACGAAGAGTCGGTTCCGCCAAATCGCGATACCCATCGTGCTGCTGATGCCGTCGCCGGTAAAGCTGTCGATCGGCGTACCGTCTGCCTCGAAGCGATAGACCTCGCTCGTCAGCTGCGAAGCGACGTAGAAGTTTCCGGAAGGATCGAACGCGATGCAGTTCGGTCCATTGAGACCATCGGCCGTGATCGCGCGCTCGAACTCCTCATCGCCGAACACGAGGACCTCGTCCGTCGAGAACGACGAAACGTAGAGCTTTCCGTCAGGCGCGAACGCGAGACTGGTCGGTCCGTCGAGTCCCCCACCTGTAAACTGCCGCAAGTAGGTTCCGTCCGTCCCGAAGACGAGGATGCGGTCCGAGTTCTGCGCAGCGACGAAGAGCTCTTCCCGCTCCGAGAACACGAGTCCACGTGGAGCCCGCAGATCTTCGTGGGTGAAGTCGAAGCGGAACGCGCCATCTCCGCCGAAGCAAAACACCTTGTGCGAGCCCGACCCGGTCACGTACACGTTGCCCGTCGCCTCGGGAGGCAGCGAGCCCCCCCCGAACGCCAAGGAACCGATTCCTGTCCAAAGCACCAACGCCGCGAGTAAAGTCACCAGCTGGAGTGTTTTCATGATCTTCCTCGATCTTACCGCTCCGTCCGATCTTCTCGAAGCGTTCTGCCGAGCGACAGCAGATTCGCGTAGATCCGAAAGGCGCCCGGGACACCTTCAGGTAGCTGGCGATACCAAGCGTAGGCCGAGTAGAGATACGCGCCCTTGCCGTAACGCGTAAAGAGCATCCCCCCGCTCTGCGGCTTCTGACGTCGATCGTGACAGGAGAGGAGCGGGACGTAGCGGTCGTCCCACGATGCCCAGAACTTCGACCCACGCTGCTCGACCCAGCCGTCGAAATCGGCCACCGTGATGCGGTTAGGCTTCGTGAAGACGACGTGCTCGGGCTCGAGAATCGTCACCTTCGCCCGCTCCTCGCTGACCTCCTCGGGTCGGCGCCCCATCGAGTAGGGGTACGGCCCGAAGTTCTTGTCGAACTCGGGAGTTTGATACTGAACGACGCAGACCCCGCCGGCCTTGACGTAGTCGAGCACACGCGCGTTGTACTTGCGGAGGTCGTCGCGCACCGCGTAGGCGCGCACGCCGACCAGGACCACGTCGAATTCCGCGAGCGAACGAGTGGCGAGGTCGACGGCGTCGAGCATCTCCGGTCGAATTCCCAGAAACGAGAGCGCCGCGGGGATCTCATCGCCACTCCCCATGACGTAGGCGACACGCAGATCCTTCGGCAAGTCGATATCGACCCCGCGAACCGAGTGCGTCGCAGGTCGGTACCAGTCACAGCGTCCGACGTCGGGTGCCGAGATCTCGACGAAGCCCTCACTGACCTCGTGCTCACCGCACTTCGCAATCGCCGAGATCTTCCACTCGTCGCCGGTGCGGTCTGCGGCGGGCGAGACGACGAAATCGAACGTCTTCGTCTCGTTCTCGCGGTCGAACGCGAAGTCATGAGACGCAGGGCTCGACTGCCAGCCCGCCGGAAGCCTCAATCGCAGCGAGCCGTCACGAGGCCCGTCGACACAGTTCTGGACGACGACACTCAGGGGGTACTCGGAGCTCCCCCTGCGCAGCACGCCGCGGTGCGAAACGAAGCGAACACTGACGACGGGCGCAACGACGAGCGTTGGGTGCAGCGTTCCTTCCTCGATGCTGCGTATCGTCGTCACGACGGGCTTCGTCCAGGTGATTTCCGTTCCGAGCACGTCGACGGTAACACTCCCGTTCAGGGGCGGCGTCGGGAGCGGCGCGCCGACGAGATCCGGTCGATCGACCTCGTAGAACGGCTCGTGGAGCGATTCTCGACGCCACGGTGGCCTCGTCGGGCTCGCGGAAGTCGCGACGCTCACCTTACTGAGCTGCTCGAAAACGCCGTGAAGCTCCAGCGGCGCCGTGCCCCGCGTCGAGACGACCTCGCGCCCCCAGCCGTTCGGAACAGACGCGACCGCGCTCTTCACCTGAATCGGAATCGAGCTGAGAGACGTCAGACGAATCGCGACGGTGAGCTCCTGTCCCGGCGTCGCTCGGTGAAAACTCGAGGAACGCGAGCTCGATCGCGGTCCGCGCTGCGCGAGCACCTGGAAATCCACGCCGAGAGCCCGGAAGATCGCGACCTCGAGCTCGCGCGCCTTGCGTTCGAGGACGAAGCGAACCTGCTCGCCCCCCTCCCCGATCCCCTCGAGCGTCAGGAGGCGACGGCAAACTTCCAGTCCAGTGACGAGGCTCGGAACGCAGGTCGACGGATCCCGAAAGTCGAATCGTTCGGCTGCGACCTCGACCAACTTCTGGAGCCGCTCGAGCTGCGAGGCGAGATCAGCCGGCGGCGCTCCGTTCCAATCGCGCACGAGACCGACGAGGGAGGTGTCGAGGCCATCGAACATCGAAGCTTCCCGCTCCGGCTCGTACCCCTCGGGATTCGCCGCCGCGATGCGGTAGTAGGTCGGGTGCGATCCCGTCGATCCCTCCTGCGAGGTCATTCCCTGGGAGCGGTGAAAGCCGTAGCCGAACCGTCCCATCTGGTAGTACGACTTTCCGGTCACCGGATCGTGCTCGCCGCGCTCGATCTGCACGGTCCACGAATCCTTGTCCGCCGGTCGCCAGCGCGGATTGATATTCCCGGTGTAGAGCTTTCGAGCCTTCCACGGCCGAAGCCCTTGTCGGATCTGCTCGGGGAATCGCTTCGGATCGCCCGCGTCGACGAACGCCTTTCGCGCGAGAACGCCGCAAAGCTGGTGATGCCCGTGCCCGTCGCGCGAGTCGCCATGGAATCGAGAGATAATGATGGTCGGACGCTCTCTACGGATGCGGTAGACGATATCCTCGAGCAGGCGCTCTGCGCCATCCCATGTCTCGAGAGCCTCGTCGAGCGTCTTCGAGTAGCCGTAGTCGGCGGCACTCGTGAAGTAGAGCTCCGTGCCGTACGCACGCGACGCCGCGAGAAACTCGAGCGTCCGGAGCACGCCCAGCTGGTCGAAGAAGAACGGGCGAATGAGATTGGCTCCCCCTTCGCCGCGCGTCAGCGAGAGCTGAACGACTGGCGCACCGTTCTTCCGCGAAAGATATGCGAGCGCGCCGGCGTCCTCGTCATCGGGGTGAGCGATGACGTCGAGAACGGTCGCCGTGTTCCGCAGACGCAACAGCGCCTGCCAAGCTCCCGCGGCGCCCGGAGCATCGGGGATCTCGACCATCGGACGATCGGACGCCTCGATTCGTTCGAACGTCGCGATAGATACGCAAACACACAACGACAACGCCGCGAGGTATCTCATCTCGTCTCCCGTGAACCTACTCGACCATTCACCTCGATCGCTGATATCATCCCTGCGTTCGATCGTTCTGTCACTGGATTTGTCCCCGCGTAACGAGAGCCGCGCATGTCAACCCTTCCGGAATCCATTCGTGCTGCCGAGATCCTCGCGTCGATCCGCAGCGAGCTCCCCGAATACCGACTCGTCCCGGGCTCCTCGCCCGTGCGCAGCGTTCCCGAGACACTTCGTGGACTCAGCGACGAGGAGCTGCTGGGGGCGAACGTGATCGACTCGGACATGGCCAACTGCGTCAGGAGTGGCCTGCTCCTTCGCGCAGATCTGCTCGACGCTTCCCACACCTTGAGCCAGGACATTCCGACGACCGACGGCAGCTACTGGCACGGCATCATGCACCGTCGCGCGCCCGACTATCCGAATTCCGGCTATTGGTTTCGACGCGTCGGCGATCATCCCGTCTTCGAGGATCTCACGGCAGGAGCCCTCGCCGTCGCGTCGGCCGCCACCGTCTCGGAGATCACGTCCGGCGGTGCCTGGGACTCCTTCCGCTTCATCGACCTCTGCGAAGCTTGCCAGCGCGGTCGTCGTAGCGATCTACAGAGTGATCTCCTCGCGTTGCAAGAGCTAGAGATCGACCTCCTTCTCGCGTACTGCTATCGAGGAGCGACGTCGTCGTGAGATCGCATCGCTATTCAACCATTGCCGCGATACTCGCCGTCACGGCCTTCGCAGCTTTCGGCCCGGGCTGTGCGAAAGTCGAGATGCGCTACGCGATGACGAACGTACAGCGTGCGCAGCGAGCTCTCGATGATCGCATCGACGCGAAACTCCTCATCGAAATCCCCGTGCGTCTCGACGCGCTCGAGGCCGCCCTTCGAGATGAACGAATCACGGGCAGCCCCGAGTACCGAGAAGAAGAGGAGTTCCGCGAGCTCTTCGACGCCATGATCGCCGGGATCGAGGAATTCCGAGAAGGTATCAAGACCGCGAAGGCGAGCGAGCTATCGCCGTATCAGACGACCTTGAGCTTGGCATGCTCGGGTTGCCATGAGGTTTATCGAGACTGAGGGCGGGTGGCGACGGGCCTCGGAAGGCCTCGGAGGGCCTCACCGGTGAGGACCTAAGTCGTCAGTAGCCGGATGTCGAGATGACGCCACGTCGCGACGACTCGCCGCGAGACTCGACGGGCAGAGAACGAGATATCCGGAGTAGGGCAAGGTCGTCAGATTGGCCTACTGACGATCGAAGATTTGTTTTCGGACCTCCCTGACCGGTCCGGTTTGCCGGTGATGCGGACGCATTTTACTCTTCCGATGCAACGACGCCACGTTGGGGCCGTAGCAGGCGTCCATTTTTCGCTCGGGAGAGAACACCGATGGCAGCTACCAACCCAGCCGCCTTGAAGAAGAAGGAAGACAAGAAGCCGAAGTCTCCGCACTTCCCGCTTGTCGATGAGCTGTTTCGCAACATGCTCGTTGCAGAGAAGAACTTCGCGCTCTATCCGATCTTCGGTCGCGTTGCTCAGGATTCGCTCAAGAACTTCGTTCGCTCGACGCGCAAGGTCCTTGACGCTGTCGATATCCTTCGGCTCGTCGTGTCGAAGGAGACGATCGAGTTCGAGGACGATGTCGTCTACGAGGAAGCCAACAAGGGCCAGAGCATCGCGTTTCGTCTTTACAAGGATGGTATTCGCGAAATCCTGTTTCTCTCGGACGTCAAAGACGAGGAGCTTCAGGACCTTCTTCTCTGTCTCAAGGACGCCCGCAAGATCGAGGATGAGGACGACGACTTCATCACGCTCTTCTGGGAAAGAGATTGCAGCGGCATCAAGATCCACCTCGCCGACGATTTCCTCGCCGGCGAGGATGTTCCGACGATCCCCGCGAGTCGACCCGATTCGCTCGCATTTCACGAGGAGCGCTTCGTCATTCCCCACGACGAGAAGGAGCGTCTCGAAGACATCCTCGAGTCGAAGTGCGCCGAGAAGGACGACGGCGACGATTCGTTCGAGATCACGGAAGAGGAGCGCAAAGAGCTGAACGAGCAAGTCGACGACGAGGAAGCGTACTTCCCGATGTTCGACTTCCTCGACATTCTGCTCGAGCTGATGGTTCGCAAGCCGGACGCGTCGTCGTTCGACAAGTCCGTCAAGATGATCCACAGCCTTATCGACGCGATGGTCGACGATCGCGACTTCGAGCGCGCCTCGGTCCTACTCAAGAAGTTCGCGAGCAACGCTCACCCGTCACTTACGGACCGTCAGCGCGCCTCGCTGCGCGACATGGCGGCGACCTTCAACGACAAGAAGACGCTGACCATCCTCACCGAGTACCTCGAGGAAAACCCGAAGCTCGCGAAGACTGATCCGGTCTTCGACTTCATGCGCGCCTTCCCGAAGTCGGCCGCCGAGGACTTCTGCAAGTTCCTGAGCATCGGGAATCACCTCAAGGCCGTCTGCGAGGTCCTGGTTCACCTCGGATCGGGAAGGGGAGAAGTCTTCGCGAAGATGCTCGGCGATCCGGATCCGCTCGTCGTCAAGGCGATGATCGGAATCCTCCTGCGAACGGACGACGAGAAGTCGCTCTCTCGCATCGCCCGAGCCCTCGAGCACCCGGACGAGAACGTCAGGATTCACGCCGCGAGCACAATGCTCGAGAGAGGCGACGAATCTGCGGGACAGTTCTTCATCCCGCTGCTTGGCGAATCTTCGCGTCAGCTGCTCAACCTCGCGCTTCAGTTCTTCTCGAAGTTCCCGGTTCCAGCGGCCTTCGAAGCCCTCGTAGATCTCAGCTCGAGCAAGCGCTTCCACGTGCTCGACATGAAGCGGCAGGAGATGACGTTCCGCGCGATCCTGACCGCCTCCCCGACGAAGGGAGTCGAGTACTTCCGCAACGAGATCCTTCGCTGGGGGTTCTGCTTCGGCGACCGGGCCCGCGTCAAGAAGACCGCTGCGCTCAACGCGCTCGTCTTCTGTAATTCGGACGAGGCGCTCACGATCATCGCACGTTTCGCGACTCGAAAGCGTGGCGCCCTCGCCGCGGCCGCCAGACGAGCCATGAAACGCTGGGAACAATTGTCACAGTCGGCGGCGAAGAACGCGGCGAAGAACGCGGCGAAGAACGCGGCGAAGAACGCGGCGAAAAACGCGGCGAAGAACGCGGCGAGCAACGCGACCGAGAGCGACCGGGAGGTGCCCCATGTCTGAGAACAAGAAGTCCTCTCTCTCGCAAGCGCTCAACAGCGGTTCGACTCAGTACGGAACGGCAATCATCGCGAACTTCGCGATCGCTCTGAAGACGAGTGGGCTCTACGGCTTCGCTCACATCAACGTGACCGAAGCTCTCGACGATCTCCACGGCTACCTCGACAGCTTCACTCAGCTCGAGGGTGACTCCGAGATCTCGCGCGTCGATGACTTCCTGTTTCTCAACGAGGCCCGCATCAAGATCGACCTGGGAGCCGTCGCGACCTACCAGTACGTCGCCGAAATACTCAAGGTACGCGACATCGGCACGATCTCGATCAAGAGCGGCGCCACAAAGCAGGAGCTCGAGGCGTTGATCCGGGTGCTCAACATGCCGATTCAGGAACCGGAGAATTCGTGGGAAGAGTTCCGCGCGAACTTTCAGACCGTGACTCACGAGAACATCGAGGTCAAGAAGTACGTCGCCCGCAAGGAGATGAAGCTTCAGTTCACCGAGGACAATCGCCTCATCGCGAGCTCGACCTACTTCCGCGCGATTCAGTTCTTCGACGAGCAGCTCGACTCGATCCGCACGAAGAAGAAGGCGAATCTCAAGAAGCTCAAGCGCGTCATTCAGTCGATGGTCGACCTGACCCTCGACGAAACTCCGACGCTCATGGCCCTCGTGAATATCAAAGACTTCGGTAGCTTTCTCGCGAGCCACTCCATCAACGTCACCGTTCTTTCGATCGCTCTCGGCGCGAAGCTCGGCTTCACGAAGAAGCACCTCGGTGATCTCGGCCTCTCGGCGATGCTGCACGACACCGGCAAGGCCATCATGCCGGAGCAACTCTACAACACCGAGGTCGACAGCCTCGAGAACAAGCACCTCAAAGCGCTGAAGGGTCACGTCTACACGGGTGTCGACATTCTGATCAACCAGCGTATCTCGGACGCGGTCGTCAAGAGCATGAACGTCGCGTTCCTGCACCACTTCCGCTACGACGGTACGGGTTACCCGCGGAGCCAGGTCGTCGACAAGCAGAACCTCTTCAGTCGCATCGTCGCCGTCGCGGACTTCTACGACAACAAGGGACGCGCCGGCCCGACGGGCGGCGACCCCTGGACTCCCGACCGCGTGCTTCGCGAGCTGATGGACTCTGGTGGAACGGAGTTCGACCCCCTTGTCGTCAAGGCGTTCAGCAACCTGATGGGACTCTACCCCGTCGGATGTATCGTCTGCCTCAACACGGGGGAGCTCGGCACGGTAATCGCGCCGGCGACCAATCCTCGTTACCTCGATCGTCCGACGGTCAGAATCCTCTCGGACGAGAACGGCATGGACGCCGACGGCGTCTACGACCTCATGGATCGCGACGCGACGGGAGCATTCACGCGCAGCATTCTCAAGCTCTACCAGCAAGAGGAAGTCCAACTCGAGCTGGAAGAGTTCCTCTCGGTCATCTGATTGGTTCGCTTTTCGGTTCCGGGCAGTGGAGGGTCGACACGCCCTCGATACGGGATTCTGGTCATGTCAGAACAGATACCTTCGAACGATGCGCCTCGCGAAGGGGTGCTCAACGACCGATACCGTATCGTCAAGTCGCTCGGTCGCGGCGGAATGGGCGAAGTCTTTCTCGTGGAGGACATGCTCCGCGAGAACCAGAAGATGGCTCTCAAGACGCTGCTGCCGCAGACGACCGACCATCTGCTGACATCCGGATTCCGCGACGAGTTCGCCGAGCTCGCGAAGCTTCGTCATGCCAACCTCGCGGCCGCGTTCGATTTCGGTCGCATCGTCGGCACGGACGAGTACTTCTTTACGACGGAGTTCATCCAAGGCGTCGACTTGATGAAGGGGACAAAGGAAGCGT
>CAYZGY010000296.1:5795-8932 GCA_964478085.1 uncultured Planctomycetia bacterium | reverse complement strand
GACTCCGAGGTTGACGATCGCGTCGACGAACTCGGGCTCTCCGCGTATGGCCTGCGAGAACGACTCGCGCGCGCTTTCGAGATCGCCGAGCTGGAGGAAGATCAACCCCGCGTTGTAAAACGTCTCGACGTCGTCGGGACGCTGCGCGAGGACTTGAGCGAACGCGTCGAGCGCGCGGTACGGCAGGCCCGCTTCGAGAAACGAGACGCCGAGCTGGAAGTTGTTTCGCAGCACGTCCGACGAGTGATAGACGCCGCGGAACGGCAAGGCGAGGCCGAAGCGCTCCGCCCCGTTCTTCGGCAAGGCTGCGACGTCCTTCTCGATCTGATTCCAATCGACCGCGCCCTCGTAGATCCTCGCGATCCGCCCTCGTTCGTCGATGAGGAGAGTGCACGGCAGAGGAAGATCACGCCGCCACCAGGCGATGTCCTCGATGAGGATCGAGAGCACGAGGAGCTCGCTGCGATCGGCGAGAAGGACGGGAAGCTCGAACTTCGACGCCAGCTTCTCGAGACTCGCCCGCGCAGCGGCATCTGGTGTCGCCGTGAGCGCGAAGACGGGAACCTCCTCGGCCTCGGCCTTGCGCGACAAGCGGGCCTTCCTCCACGCGTGCAGCTCCTTCACGCAGACCACACACTCCGGCGACCAGAGATTGAGAATGAAGGGACGCCCCCGAGCCTTGCGGACCGACGCGGGACGCCCGTCGAGTCCCGTCAGCGCGAGACGCGGGAGGGGCGCAGGATCGATGAGCCAGACACGTCGCGGGCCGTCGACGTCTTCGATCTTCTCCCCGTGCGCGATCGGCGGGTTCGTCTTCATTGCCGCACCCCTCTTCGCGAACGCGGTTCGCTTCGGCTCACGTGCGCCCTCCCGAATCGTGTACGCGAATCCCGGAGCGAGCTTCTCGAACGCCTGCTCATCACCCGACGGCCACTCGACGATGAGCTTCTCCACGCGTGGCGCGTCTCCGAGCCCGAAGAAGAGCTCACGAGAATTCTGCGAGAGAAACCCCGAACCTGCGCGAAGCTCCTTCACGCGTCGACGGCCGCCCGCCTCGATCGAGACGCGCGCACCGATCGCGTCGCGATTCGACTTCGTTCCGATGAGCCGCACCGTGATTCGTGCGTGCTCGCTCGCCGAGTCGTTTCGAAGGATTCGCAGCTGCGGCCCGCTGCGATTCTTGAGCAGGAGGTCGGGGTCCCCGTCGCGATCGTAGTCCCAAACGGCGAGCCCGCGCCCGTCGTCGAGAAAATCGAGCCCGGAGATCGCCGAGCCGTTCGCGAAGCTCCCATCGGGCGATCCGCGATAGAAGCAGTTCCGCTCGAATCCCGACCACGAGCCACCCTGGCTAATGAGACGGTTGATCGCCTCCCACGCGTCCTCGTAGCGCGAGAGGTGCGTATCGAGACCCGTCGCTCGCGGCACGACCTGCCGCCAGAAGAAGCTTCACAAGTCGTCCTTCTTTGGTCCGGAGATGAATCCGTTGACGACGTAGAGATCCTCGAAGCCGTCTCCTTCGACGTCGAGGAATTGACCGCTCCAAGACCAGCGCGCGAACTGAGCACCGCCGGCGAGCGGGACCTCCGCGAACTTCCCGCCGCCGAGATTGCGGAAGAGAGAGTTTCCGCGCGACATCCGCAGGTAGAGCTCGCGTAAGCGCTGCGCCTCGAACTCGGGCTGCCCCGCGATGCGGCTGCCGGCGGAAGACCACATGTTCCCGACGTAGAGATCGATTCGGCCGTCCCCGTCGACGTCTTCCCACGTCACGCTCATGCCGTTGCCCGTGTCCTCGACACCGAGCTCCTCCTCGACGTCGCGAAACTTGCCGCCGCCCTCGTTGCGATAGAGGTTGTTCTTTCCGAAGTCGTTCGCGACGTAGAGATCGGGATCTCCGTCCTCGTCGTAGTCGGCCCACGACGCCGCGAGGCTGAATCGCAGGTTGTTCTCGCCGATGCCCGACGACTTCGTGACGTCACGAAACTTCAGCCCGCCTTCGTTGCGAAAGAGGAAGTTCGGCGCGCCGTTGTTCGCGTCGTGGTACGGGTAGGGGTACGACGACGATGTCTTCGAGGCGCTTCCGGCCCAGAAGACGTAGCTGAAAACGTAGACATCGAGATCGCCGTCGAGATCGTAGTCGGCCGCGGTCGCACCGAGCGTCGACGCGCCGTGGAGCTCGATCGAGTCGAGTCCGCTTCGATCGCGCGGGCGGAACTTTCCGCCACCCGTGTTCTCGAAGAGCAAGACCTCGAGCGACGTCACCGCGATGAGATCCGAGTCGCCGTCGTTGTCGAGATCGACGAGTAGCGCCCCGCCGGTGTTGTCGAGGATGTCGACGCCGGCCTCGTGTGCGATCTCCTCGAACGCGGCACCGGGCTTCGCACGAGCTCCGAGATTGCGAAAGAGTCGATTCGGAAGTCCGGCGGGCTGTGGGACGTAGAAATCTTCGAGACCGTCGCCGTCGACGTCGCCGACGGCGATCCCTTGGTGACCGTAGACGTCGATACCCGTCGTCGAGTCGACCCGCGTCCGCCAGTAGCCGACTCCGCGCGAGAGCTGCTCGCGATACGCGGGAATGGCGCCGAGTGTCGCCGTCGAGACGTCGCGAAACGCGCGCGAATCGGCGCTCGACGATTCGAAAGAGACGCGCAAAAGTCCGTCGAGCAGCCAATTCTCCCCCTGAAGGCCCCAGACGGTATCCCAGATCGTGCGAACTTGGCGATAGCTTCCACGACTCGCGTCACCTGCGCCGCCCGCCTGCACGCGTCCGTCGAACTCGAGGAGCACGCGAGCCGTCCGACGATTCTCCCGCGCCGGATCCCGTCCGACTCGGAAGACCTTGAACTTGGCCTTCTCGATCGACGCGAAGCCCGCGCGTAGTGTGACGAGGCTTTGCCGCCACGCGCCACCGTCGACCGCGGAATCGTCACTCGAACCAACGCCGATCGCAGAACCACGAAAGGTCGGCGCGAGCACGCCGCCGAGCGAAGTTAGGTCAGCACGTCGAAACTGGTCGGCAAGGGTGCCAAGCCGTTGCGTCACCTGTTCGCTGAAGACCTCGCTCTCGAACCGATCGCTGCCGTTCTCGACGCGCTCGATCACCCAGTCGAGAGCGCCTTCACCATCCTCGCCGCGCTACC
>CAYZGY010000296.1:0-5783 GCA_964478085.1 uncultured Planctomycetia bacterium | reverse complement strand
GCTCTTCGGGAGCCGCGCTCAAAGACGACACGAGCGCCAAAGAAAAAGCCAGAGAGAGCGCCCCGACGAGCGCGAACACGAAGCCGAACGAGCGATGCGACATAGGCGCAATTATGCCGGGCGCGTCCGAGACGAACAGCGAAGTTTTCGCCGATGCTGGACTTTCTTCGAGACGTGACGAAGATCGATTCTGGCGCACGCGAGAACGACGAAAGGAAGACCGACATCATGATCCGAGAAGCTCTGATCCGCCAGTTCGGCGCGTCCTTCTACACCACCCAGCAGAACTCAGAAGGCGTCACCCACGAAGAGAGCCTCATCGCTCCGCCGGGCGGCGGCAGCTCGCTCAATTGGGTCGTCGGCCACATGTTCTCGGCACGCAACACCGTCTTCAAGAACCTCGGCCACGAGCTCGGTTGGACCGACGACGTGCGCAAGCACTACGGTCAGGGCAGCGAAGGCGAGATCGCGGCCGACGTCGCCGCGCCCTTCGCGGAGATCCTCGAGGGCTACGCCGGGACGCAAGAGCGCCTCGCGGTGGCGATCACCGAAGCGAGCGACGAGCAGCTCGCAAGCGCTCTCGAGAATCCGCACCCGATCCTCGGAAAGACGGTCGGCGAGCTGATCACGACGCTCGCCTTCCACGAGGCCTACCACGCCGGGCAGACCGGCGTTCTCCGCCGGCTACTCGGGAAGGAAGGCAAGATCGCCTGACGGTCAGAATCTCAGCGCGGCTCATCGTGCACGACCACGCCCTCGATCACCGTGCCGACGCAGTGTGTCGTGTACTCGAACGGGTCGCCGTCGTAGAGCGCGAGGTCGCCATCTTTCCCCGCGACGAGTGAGCCGACGCGCCCATCGATCCCGAGAAGTCTCGCGGCGTCGATCGTGATAGACGCGAGGGTGTCGTCGTACTTCATGCCGTTCGCGGCGCAGATCGCGGCCTCGAAGAGCACGACGCGAGTCTTCGGGACGTAGCTTTCGTACGAGCTCTGCATCGCGACGCGGATGCCTGCCTCGTGGAGCTTCGCGGCCGTCTCGAAGCTCGCGTTCTCGAGCTCGCCCGTCGTGCGCGCCATCGCCGGATGGAGGATCACCGGGACGCCCGCTTCACGAAGCTGCGGAATCAGCAGGTAGCTTTCAGCACCGCCGTCGAGCCAGAGCTTGAAGTGGAACTCGCGACGAAGTCGCAGCGCCGTCGCGATGTCTTGCGAACGTTGTGCGGTGACGAGGAGTGGTGTCTCACGCCGCAGGACCTTCGCGAGCGCCTCGAGGCCGAGGTCGATCGGCGGGCGCTGCGCCGGGTCTTCGGCTTCGCGCTTCTTCGCATACGCTCGGGCAGCGTGCAGCTTCGCACGCAACATGGCGACCTGCTTGCCGCGCGTCCCCGGAGACTTCTTCGCTTTCGTCGACCGTGGACCGAGCGTCACGGCGACCGACGCCGTCTCGACGACGAGCGCCTCGTCGACCGTCTTCCCGGCCGTCTTGACGATCATCGTCTGCCCCGAGATCAGCTCGCCTGGCGCATGCCCCGTATGCACGGTCGTCACACCGAAGCTGCGGATCCAGTGGACGAGCCTCTCCTGAGCGTTGTACGCGTCGATCGCCCGCAGCTCGGGCTGCATCGGATTCGACCGCTCGATCTGGTCCTGATCGTGCTTCTGGTTGAACTGACCCGCGAGGCCGACGACGGAGTGCGCGTCGATGAGACCCGGCGTGACGACGGCCGCCTCGAGCACGCGGAAGCCATCGGGGATCTTGACATCGCTCGCGTTGCCGACGGTCGCGATCTTGCCGCCCCGCACGATGACGATGCCGTCGTCGATCGGCGGACCCGCCATCGTGTAGATCTTGCCGCCGCGAACGGCAACCTGCGCGTGCACGAAAGTGCCCGCCGTGACGATCGTGAGCGCCGCGAAGAGCGCCAAGGCTGTCGACGATCTCATTTCGCACCTACCTCTCGCTCGAAGCAGCAGTGGTACGGCTCTTGATCCGCCCCTGCGCCGTAGCCGCCAATCGCGTGCAGGAAGTCTTCCGAGTTCGTTCGATCGAAGACGCGCACGCCCTCGACCCACGTATCCTCGATCTTCGTGTAGACGCTCAGAGGGTCGCCGCTCAAGATCACGAAGTCGGCATCTTTGCCGACGCGCAGGGAGCCGATGCGATCTTCGAGACCGAGCATCTTCGCGCCCGCGAGCGTCACGGCCTCGATCGCCGCCTTACGCGACATACCCGCGCGCACGCCGAACGCGGCCATACGCAGGAAAAGGCGCGAGTCGGTGATACGATCGTCCGTGTGAAACGCCGTGAGCACACCGGCCTTCTCGAGGACCGCCCCCGTCTCGAACTGGAGATCGACGGCCTCGAGCTTGCCCCCGGGACTGTCGATGAGAATGATCGAGCAAGGCGCCTTCGCCGCCGCGATCTGCTCGGCGACCTTCCAGCCCTCCGAGACGTGGTGCAGCACGACCTCGAAGCCGAACTCCTTCTTCAGACGAAGGACGGTGACGATGTCATCGTGACGATGCGTGTGGTGGTGAACGATGCGCTTCCCCTCGAGAACCTCGACGAGCCCCTCGAGGCGCAGATCACGCGGCGGACGCTTCGAGACGTCGTCGCCGGCCAGACGGATCTTCTCGCGATACTCGATCGCCTTGAGGTACTCCGCTCGAACGAGCGCCGCCGACTTGCCGCGCGTACCGGGAAACGGAGGATCCCGATGCGAGTTCGTCCCGTTGGCCATCTTCATGCCGCCGATCGGGAGGCCGTCCTTCCCACGGATCAAGACGTCGTCGATCGAGGCGGGCGACTTGCGCAATTTGACGTAGGCCGTCTGGCCGCTGAGCAAGTGCCCCGAGCCCGGCATGATGTTCAGCGTCGTCAGTCCGCCGGCCACCGCGCGGCGAAAGCCCGAGTCACGCACGTTGATCGAGTCGTAGATGCGCACGTCGGGCTGGAGCGGAGCCGACGAGTCCGCACCACCGATGCCTCCGATGTGACTGTGCGTGCAGATCAGTCCCGGAAGGATGGTCCTGCCGGCGAGCTCGACGACCTTCGCGCCCTCAGGCACTTTCGTCGAGGCGCGCGGACCGATCGCTCGGATCGTGCCGCCTTGGACGACGAGCACACCGTCTTCGATCGGATCTCCCTCGACCGGGAGAATCTTCGCGCCGACGAACGCGTGCGCGCGCTCCTGCGCGGGCAGTATCTCGGAGCTGCCGATGCAGCTCGAGGCGATCACGACCCCGAGCAGAGTCTGACGAATTCGGAACACGGTCTTTCTCCTGCGTTTCCTCGAAACGACACTCTATCGTATCGGCCGGCCGGACCGAAGGTCGCAACCAGCTTCGGAGATTCATTTCGATTGACACTGACATCGCAGCCGCGGCATGCTGCGGGACGTACCCGAACTTTCCGGAGACAGAGAAGCCATGAAGCTCGCCAGCGGCTGCACCCTGATCACGAACGGTCAAATCGTCGACGGCACGGGAGCGCCCCCGATTCCGGATGGCAGCGTCGTGCTCCAGGACGGCAAGATCGCTTACGTCGGCAGCGCCGAAGGGGCTCCCGAGATTCCTCCCGACGCGAGACGCCTCGACGCCTGCGGCGGCTCGATCCTCCCCGGGCTCGTCGAGGCCCACTACCATCCGACCTATTTCAACGTCTCCGAACTCTCCGACCTCGATATCAAGCACCCGATCGAGTACGTGACGATCCTCGCCGTGAACAACTGCCGACTCGCGCTCGAGTGCGGCTACACCGCGGCGCGTTCGGGTGGGAGCCTTCACAACATCGACGTCAATCTCAAGAAGGCGATCAACGAGGATCTGATTCCCGGACCGCGCCTGCGAGCGAGCGGTCGGGAGATCTGCGGCGTCGGCGGTCTGATGGACTGGAATCCCGACTTTCGCAGGATCGGCATGGAAGGCCTCGTGCTCCTGATCAACGGCCCTGACGACGCCCGCGCGGCGGTCCGCAAGCTCGTCAAGGACGGCGTCGAATGGGTCAAGACCTACCCGACGGGCGACGCGGCGAGCCCCGACGTCAACGATCACCACACGCTCTGCATGACCTTCGAGGAGATGCACGCCGTCGTCGCGACCGCGCACAATCACGCGATGAAGGTGACGGGTCACTGCCGGGCAACCGAGGGCATCCGCAACGCTCTGCGTGCCGGCTACGACACGCTCGAGCACGGAACGTTCGTGGACGACGAGTGTCTCGACATGATCCTCGAGCGCGACGTCCCGGTCATCCCGGCGCTCTTCTTCGAGAAGGCGAGCGTCGATCGCGGGGCGGAGATCGGCATGCCCCAGGCGGTGATCGACGGGCACCAAGAGACGCTCGAAGACGGTGCCGAAAGCGCTCGACGCATCCTCGAGGCCGGCGGGAGAGTCGGCATGGGCGGAGACTACGGCTTTTCGTGGAATCCGCACGGGGACTACGCCAAGGAGCTCTCGTTCTTCGTCGATTACGTTGGCTTCGACCCCGTGAAAACCGTCCAGTGCGCGACCCAGACGGGCGCCGAGATCATGGACCTCGGCGACGAGATCGGCACGCTCGAGGTCGGCAAGCTCGGCGATATCCTGGTCGTCGACGGAGACGTCGTTCGAGAGATCTCCGTGCTCGAGGACCGCTCCCGATTCGTCGCGGTTCTCCAGGGAGGAATCGTCAAGGCGGGTAGAGAGGTATCCGGAGGCGTGCCTGAAGCGCTATAATCTCGAGGGTCGACTCGGGTTCCAGGCGCGCGTTCTGTTTCGCTGGATGTTTGAGAGAGGGAAAGAGCCCGTGACAGCTATAAGTGTGTCTCGATCCATCGTGGCGATCGTCGCGAGTGCCCTGTACTTCGTCTGCCTGCTCGATACGGCACAGGCTCAGGTCGTGCTCAACGAGATCGTCGCGATCAACAACGACTCGCTCTCCGACGACAACGGCGAAAGCCCGGACTGGATCGAGCTCCTCAACACCGGGAACGAGCCGGTCGACCTTTTCCACTACGCCGTCAGCGACGATCCGCTGAACGTCTTCAAGTGGCGCCTTCCCGAATGGATCCTCGGGCCGGGAGAGTTCGTGACCCTCTGGGCGAGCGGCGAAGACCGGACCGTCCCTTCCGAGACCTTGGTGACTCGCGCGAACAGCCCGCTCGAGTTCACGCCGACGATTCTGACGCTCGAGCAGGATTGGCGCTACCTCGTCGGAAGCCCCGAGGAGGAGGGCCCACCGGAAGCGTGGATGCAGCCCGACTTCGACGACGCCGACTGGCCGGTCGGCAAACCCGGCTTCGGTTTCGGCGACGACGACGACAGGACCGTCCTCCCCGAAGACATCGGTGCCGTCTTCCTGCGCACCGAGATCCACATCGAGAGCCTCGAAGACGTCGAGGATCTGATTCTCCAAATCTGGTACGACGACGGTTTCGTGTTCTTCATCAACGGTGAGCACGCGATGTCTCGGTTTCAGCGGCCGAACCAGCCGCTCACGTTCGCGAGCACCTCGAGGACCTCGCACGAGGCGCGTACAGCGCAGAGATTCATCGTCTCGGACTGGGCGGAGCACTTTCGCATCGGACGAAACGTTATCGGCGCAGCCGTTCTCAATCGAACGGTCTCGAGCGCGGACATGAGCTTCGCTCCTGAGCTCGGCGTCGTGCCTCCGGTCTTTCACACGAACTTCCAAATCGACGGAGACGGCGAGGCGATCTTTCTCTCGGACGAGCGCGGGGGCGCCGGCGGAGCCGCGGGGGCCGGTCCCGCGCCGCCGCGGGCTGGCGCGTGCCGGCGGTT
>CAYZGY010000295.1:0-8953 GCA_964478085.1 uncultured Planctomycetia bacterium | reverse complement strand
ACGGGGTCGCACGCACAGAAGCTCCGCGACGAGGCCATCCCTCGTCAATATCTGGTCATGCGGTCCGCGTCGAAGGATCGCGACCACGTCCACGCTGCCGTCTCGGCCGCGAATCTCGGCGAGCTCTATCTCGAGTCGGGCCGGCTGCATGCAGCCGAGAAGTTCATCGACTGGGCGCTCGCGCAAGCGAAGAAAGATCGCCAGCTCGAGACGGAGTGGCGCTGTCACTGGTACCGCGCCCGTCTCGCTGCCGCGCGCGGTGAGGACTCGGAGGCCGACGGGCACTACGACCTCGCGGCACAGCTCGTCGACTCCTACCGAGCGCGTCTCGTCGGCGCAGAGTCGAAGCGTGGATACATGAGCGACAAGCTCGACCTCTTTCGCGACATGGCGCGACGCGAGATCGCGCGATCGAGTCCCGAACGCGCCCTCGAGATCGCCGAACGGGCCCGTGCTCGGGCGCTCGTCGAGTCGCTCGGTTGGAGGCACGTCGTCTTCGCGAGCGAGACCCAGAGCGAGCTCTACCGCGAGTTCATCTCTCTGGTCGGTCGCGAGGCTCGTGGACGCCGTCAGGCGAGGCGCTCGTCTCTCGGCCTCTCGGTAAAGTCGCGACCCATCGACTACGACGCGATTCGAAATCAGCTCGAGGTGCTGCGTGCGCGGATTCTGACGAATCGCGAGAAGCATCCCGCGCTCGCTGCGCTCGTCGACGGAGCCGCCGCGAGCAGCGGCGAGATCGCTCGGCTCGTCGCGCGAGACACGACGCTCATCGAGTACTTCTCGCTCGGGGATCGGCTCGCGGCGTTCGTCGTCGAGGATGGTCGTGTCCGCGTCGTTTCGCTCGACGTGCACCCCGAGGCGGTCGCGCGCGACGGCGAGGCGTTCTTCGCGTCTCGTGCGTCCGACGTCGAGATTTCGCAGAGACTCTTCAAGACGCTGATCGCTCCGCTCGAGGGCGAGATCTCCAAGAGTCGACTCGTGATCGTCCCGTGCTCCGAGTTGCGCCGCTTCCCCTTCGAAGCGTTGCAAGGACCCGACGGCCTCCTCGGAGAGCGCTTCGCGGTCTCGTACCTGCCGGCCGCGAGTGTCTTGCGTTACTTGCACGCGTCGGGCGAGCGTCCGGCAAAGCGCGCGAAAGGGCGAACGCTTCTCGCCCTCGCCGACCCGAACACGGACTACGACGGCGACGGCAAGTCGGACAAGGTCGCGCTCGCGAACGCGACCGTCGAGGTTCAATCGTTCGCGCCGCGTTTTCTCGATCCCGTCGTTCTCGAAGGGGCGGCTGCGCGGGAGAGCACGCTCCGTGACCTGGTCGCGGGTCGTGACGTGATCCACTTCGCGTGCCACGGCGAGTTCTATCCCGCGTCCCCGTGGGAGTCGACGCTGTTCCTCGCGCCGGATCGTGAACAGCGTGGTGGGGCGATCGACCGGGATGGACGTCTTCGCGCACACGAGATTTACGGCCTCGATCTTCGCGGCAGCGAGCTCGTCGTACTGTCCGGTTGCGAGACCGCACAAACGCAAGCGAGCATCGCCGACGATCCCGTCGGGCTCGGCGTCGCGTTTCTGCACAGCGGCGCGCCGACGCTCATCGCGAGCCTCTGGCGCGTCGAGGATCGTGCTACCTCGGAATTGATGCGTCGATTTTACGCCCAGTGGCTCGATCGAGGTCTCGATCGTGTCGCCGCGCTCCGTGTCGCGAAGACGGAGCTTCGCCAGGGCGGATTCGGGCACCCGCGTCAGTGGGCTGCTTTCGTTCTCGTCGGAAATCGCTGAAGTAGAGCAGCGCCCCGTGAGAGTCAGGAGATCGATCATGTCTCAGAGCCAACAGATTCAGAATTCGAAGGATGTCTCGTTGGTCGTCGCGATGGCGATCTTGATCGGTGCGTTCACGCTTTCGGGTTGTCGAACGTCGGAGCCGGGCGACAGCCCGGCAGAGGAACGCGCACATCCCGTCGCCGAAGGGCTGCCGCCCGAGCGGGAGTCGGACGGCAAGCTCGACATCTCGGTCGTGCCGACGCGCGAAGGAGCGGACTCGAAGAGCACGGGTTCGGACGCGTCCAAGGATCCGATCGCCGAGGCGCTTCTCGACCAGCTCGTCGATGAAATCCCCGAAGAAGAGTCGAAGACCGAGCTCGAGGTGACGCCGCGCGCGTCCATCTCTCCCGGTACGGCGACGAGCGGTGACGATGGGAAGACTGGCATCGGCTCGCTCGAGTCGCTCGTGCAAAAGATGAACGAGGCGCACTCCAGCTCGGATGCCGGCAAGTCCGGTACGGGCGCGACTCCGTCTCCAGAAACCACTCCGCCGCCCGCCGGCGGTTCGCCTCCGACGGCCGACACGGCTCGCGCTGTCGCCGAGGCGGCGGCCGCTGCGGCGGTCGCGAAGACGTCGAGCGATCCGAAGGCGACGGAGACGGTCGCTGCGCCGAGCGAAGCCGTGCCACGACCGAAAGGTCTCGTCACCTTCAAGACGATGTTCCACAAGACGGCCGACGAGACGATCCGGTTCCTCGGCTCGGTGCGGCCCGAGTGGATCGAGAAGGGAAACATCGCGAAGGTCGAAGGCCAGAAGCACTCGCTCGTCGTCTTCGGCGACACGGAGGATCCGAAGGATCCGGTCACTGCGAAAATCGTCGACATGCTCGACCGCTTCGACCAGCTCGACCTCGAGATCGAGCGTCGCGTGATCCGACCGAAGTACGTTGATCCGAACGTCGCGATGGACGCGCTCCTCATGGCCGGTGTCTGCAACGTCTGGCAGCTCTCCGACACGACGGATGCGCTCACGTGGCCTGTGGGCTCGAAGACACGCACGCTGACTCGAACGAAGGAGACCTACGTCGAGCGAGGCGGCAAGGCCGAAGAGTCGCCGATCGCGACGGCTCCGAACATCCCCTTCGTCTACGACATGCCGACGAAGGACGCGTTCCAGCTGCCCGCGGGCTACGGCGGCCAGACGAACAACGGCTCGCTCGTGATGTCCTTCGACAAGAGCTCGTCGACCGAGGAGCGCGGCGGCATGATGGCCGTCGGCACCAAGGAGGACATCGAGGCGATCGAGAGCTTCGTCGAGTCGATCGACGTTCCCGCTCGTCGCATCATGATCGAGGTTCAGCTGATCGAGCTCGACGCGAGCAAACTGACGGACCTCGGTATCGACTCGATCCAGGCGGGCAAGGGCCACACGATCGGAAACCTCGCCTTGCCACTGCCGGGCGAGTCGATCGTTCAGCCCGGTGTCCCGAGCGCACGTGATCCGTCGGCCGTCGTTCCGGACGTCGTCGGAGAGGGGCTCGAGCTGCTCTTCGACGATACGAGTCTCGATCTGCAGAGTCGCTTCATCGCGACCGTGCACGCCCTTGTTCGTGACGGCGAGGCCAAGGTGCGCGCACGACCGAAGCTTTTGACGCTCGACGACCGTGTCAGTGCGCTCCACCTCGGACGCGACGTGCCGACGTTCGCGTCGACGTCCGTCACGCACGACTCGACGAACGGCAATATCGTCAGTGAGGTGCAGTCGGTCAGCACGGTCTACTCGGGTATCACGCTCCACATTCGACCGCGCGTCACCGGTGGGGCGCACGATCGTATCGCGCTCCAGATCGAGGTCGTCGACAACCAGATCGCGGGGCGTCAGCAGGTCTTCGCACAGGACCTCGCGGGAATCCCCGAGGTGATCAAGCGTCAGTACATCGGCGAAGCCGTCGCGCACAATCACCGCCCGATCATCCTCGGTGGTCTGATCCAGGAGCAAGAGGTCGAGTCGAACAACAAGATCCCGCTCCTCGGAGACATCCCGTTCTTCGGCTTCTTCTTCCGCCGAACGCAGACGCAGAGCATTCGGCGTGAGGTGATCATCGTCGTGACGCCACACATCCTCTCGGAGGAAGGTGTCGATCCTTCCGCGACTCCGAAGGAGAGCATGCACTTCGACACCTTCGACAGCGTGCTCTTCAACGACCGCCACATCCTCAAGGGAGGCGACGTCCTCGGTCTCGATCCGATCCTCAACGTGCCGGCGACGGGACCCGACGGCAAGCCGTTCGAGGAGGATGACGTGCTCGACCTGACGCTGCTCAATATCGTCAAGAAACGCGAGCTCATCACGAAGCTCAAGATGTTCGAGAACTACCTCTCCGAGGATGAGCTCTCGGAGCTCAACTGGATGCAGAAGCGTTGGCCCGAGGACACCGTCGCGAGCTGGAACGAGCGAGACAAGGAGCTCTTCTTCCGCGTCGCGGCGATCTGCATCGAGAACGTCAAGGATCTCAACCCGGAGTTGAGCTTCGACGATCTGACGCTCGCGCGGCGCGAGATCGTCCTGCCGACGTCTCCGTACCACATGAGCCTTTCGTACAGCGAGGTGCAGCGCGTTCAGCGCCTCGGTCTCGATCACGTCTTCCGTGGCGACCGCATCGAGCTCACCGCGAAGCACATCGCGCTCGTGCGGCGCGCGTCGGCGCACAGCTTGCGCGGCTTCGGAGAGTTCCTCTCGCGACAGCAGCGACCCGACGGTTCGCGCGGGCGTGAGGCCACCGATCACGGCGTTCTGCGCGAGGAGCTCCTGCGTCTCTACCGTGGGCTTCACCCCGAGGCGAAGTCTCTCGAGAACGTCTCCTACACGGCGTTTTGGCGCGAGCTCGACGCCGTCGGGATCTCGTTCAACGGCATCGCCGCGTTCCTCCAGGCGAACTTCGAGGAGCGATACGAGCTCGAAGGCAAGCCGGACATCGGCGCGTTCGCGGCGGACCTCGAGATCTTCCTCAAGTCGACGGTCAGCCTGAAGAAGCGTGCACAGAATCTCGCCCGGCTCGAAGATCGTTGGGCGAGGGTCAATGTGGACGACGAAGACGACTCGGAGTCGAATTGATGGTGATGGTCTCGAAGAAACTCGCTCTTTCGCTTCTGCTCGTGGTCGGCGTGGCGTCGTCGGGATGTCAGACGGCACCCGAGGAGGAGGTCTCGCCGACTCAGTGGCTGCTCGAAAACTCGAGCATCATTCGCGACCTCGAGAGCTTCGAGAAGGATAAGCAGCAGTCGGCCGTCGCGCGTCTTCGTGCGCTCGGGCCGCTGCGAGGGCGCGCCGTCGCTCTGACCGTGCTGCGCGAAGCGAAGGCGGACTATCGCGCCGAGGTGATCTTGGCGCGCCTCCTCGCCGACTGGAAGGAGCCCGAGGCCGTGCCGCGGCTGCTCCACTACCTCAAGCACGAGGATCGCGGCGCAGCGGAGCTCGCCCGCGAGGGCATTCTCGTGTTCGGGGACGATCCGTTCGTGCGCAAGTCGCTCTTCGAGCTGGTGCGACATTCGGAGCCCGGCACGCGACTCGTCGCGGCGGAGGTCTTGCTCGGCATTCAGGATCGAGACGTTTTCGACTTCTGCGCCAAGATCTACCACAGCGAGCCCGACCGATTCGTGCGCGGCGCGTTCGTCGCGAAGTTCCTCTCAGGGAAGCACCCGCGCCGGCAGGACTTCCTGATCGAGGCGCTCTCGGATCCCGACGTCGCGATTCGCGAGCTCGCCTGGAGCGGACTCTTGCGCCAGTCGGGGAGCGCGAAGGCTCGATTCACGAGGATCGATTATCGTCCCGACGCTTCGCCGGCGGAGCGGGCGAAGGCGATCGCTCGGTTGAAGACGGAGCGTTAGACTTCGACTTCAGGCCTTCGAGGGGCAGGCGTTTCAGCGATGTCGACCTCGCGTCGTTCGAGTTGATCGGGGGAGACATCTCGCCGGGTCGGAGCTTGCTCGCGGCATCCCGCAGGGGCTTCGGGAGCCGTTCGATGGGAATCACGCCGAGATCGCGCCGCTCCTCCTTCGTTTTCGGCGATCGCGTCACGAGCACGAAGCGTCGAGCGTCGAGCGCCTCTCGGAACACGACGTGAAACCCGAGTGTCGACTCGACGATTCCCGAGCACGAGCCGATCGCGAGTTTTCGTGTCGCGACGCAGACTGGTTGGACCCGTTCGCCGAAGCTGAAGACGCCGAGCTCTCCACCCGTCGCGCGGTCGGGGGCGTCGGAGTAGCGCCGGGCGAAGCGGGCGAACGTCGTGGGGCGATCGTCACTCTTCGCGAGAGCCGCACGAATCTCGGTGACGAGAGTCTTGGCGATCGCCCGCGCCTCGCTCCGCGTGCGGGTCACCCCGCGAGCGGCCTTGCGGGCTCCACGAAACTGAAGGAGCACGTGCCGCGCACGCCACTCCTCGAGGGGAACGCGCTGCAGCGCGTGAAAGCCGAGCGGTGACTCGATGACGGTGGATAGCTCTCCCTCGCGTAGCGCGAACGCGGCCTTCTCGAAGTCGCCGAAGGCGTCGCTGAGCTCGCCGTCGCGGAAGATCCCGAAGAAGCCGCCCTGTTCCCGTCGAGCGTGGTCGTCGCTGAATCGTCGGGAAGCCTCCTGGAACTCGAGATCGCCGCTCGCGATGCGTACGCGGAGGTCGGTCGCGCGCGTCGACGCCTCCGCGCGCGAGCGGTCGCTCGGCTTGCCGTCGAAGGCGTCCCGGTGGGTGACGAGGACGTGGGCGATGGCGACGCGGTAGGGCTGCGGGGTTTCACCCGGTGCGCTTCTGCCCGGGCCGGGCCAGATGGCGGCGAGCACGAACCCGACGCAAACGAGCCTCCGTCTCACTCGGCAGTAGAGCGCGATCTTGTCGGCAGGGTTCCTGTTGCGTAGCATTCCTCGGCGTTATCGGGCCTCTGGGGGGCGATTCTTGGCCGTTCTGGCCCTTCCGTGCGGCGAACTCGGATTGTATCGGTCTCGAAACGTGATTATACTGTGGGTTCCATGTCCCCCCACGCTGGTTCGTGGGGGACGGGTCGGTTTCACTTCTCCCTGGATTCTCCGGAAAGCCGATGAACAACGACGTGTGGAAGGAATTCGCTGCGCATGAGATCTCTCACAGCGTCGCGCATTACCTCACCACGATCCTCGACCTCCGTCGCAGCAAGGGCTACGCGATTCTCAAGGACGTGTCCGAAGCGCTGCGGGTGACGAAGGGGTCGGCATCGGTCCAGCTGAAGAATCTCAAGGAGAAGGGCTTCGTCGAGGAGATCGACCGCCATCACCTGAAGCTGACCGAAGCGGGCATGAGGGAAGCCTCGAAGGTGATCTATAACCGTCGGGTGATCAGCGAGCTCCTCCACGGAGTTCTCGGGCTCGATCCCGCGCAGGCCGAGTCGGACGCCTGCAAGGTCGAGCACCTCTTCAGTCACGATGCGAGCCACCGCCTGCTCGCGTTCGTGCAGCTGATGAAGTCCGACGATCCGGCGGTAGTGGCCTTCCGCAAGTGCCTGGAGGAGCACGAGCTCTCCTGCCCGGGCCTCGAAAAGTGCAACCTCTGCGACGACGTCTGCCTTGTCGACATCGACTGAGCGTTCGCGAAACGTCCGGAAATCTGCGTTCCGGGCCTCAGGCGCACGTTCGGGAGCTTCTTCGCACTCGGCCGGCTGCGTCTGGGCGCATCCATCCACCCCTGAAATCCCGTGCGAATCGCTCGGTGCGGTTTGCCATACCATCACTGAGGTTTGACGTGCAAATCTCCCGTTTGGGCTTACAAACTGTTATGCGGCAAGGGTTTCCGGATTTTTTGAGTTGCAAATCGACCCTCTCGCCGAAGAATGAGAGGAGAGAGAACACGGTCCCTGCGGCCTCGGGTGAGGCTGCCCCGGGCACCGATCCCGATCAGAAACCCCAGAGGAGTCCGAACTCCGATGCAAAAGGTCATCGAACATCTGAACAAGGCGCTCAGCGTCGAGTACTCGGCGGTCATCCAGTACTGCCAGCACAGCGCCCTCCTGCAGGGGCAGGAGCGCGCCGTGTACGAGGATTTTCTCAACAAGTCGAGCGAAGAGGCCCGGGATCACGCCAAGAAGGTCTCGGACTGGATCGTCTCGATCGGCGGTGTGCCGACGCGGCGCAGATCCAGCAAGCGACGGATATCACCGAGATGCTGAACCAGAATCTCTCGACCGAGAAGGAAGCGCTCGCGGCGTACCAGGCGGCGCACGCGGCGGTCGAGGGGGAGCATCCGATCAAGTACATGCTCGAAGAGCAGATCGTCACCGAGCAGGAAGACGTCTGGGAGATCGAGAAGTTCCTCTCGATGCACCAAATCCAGGTCAAGTCGAAGACGATCGATCTGGCGGCGTCGTAAGCGACGGTCGATCTCTTTTTGCCTTCCTTCTGAGCGGCCTCATCGCGCTCGCCGGCACGCTTCTCACTACCTCGCCGGCCGGCGCGAACGAGGCCGCCGGCAATATCGGCGAGGGGGACGGTGTCGCAGCTTCCGCCGAGAAGATGGGGACGGCCGGTCGCGACGTCGAGTTCCAGACGCTGCGCTGGCACGAGGATTGGTCCTTCCTCGACAACCTCGGTTGGGAGTCGAGCGACGGAGACCTCCACGATCCCCTGAAGCGTATCCACATCTGGCCCGAGGAAGGCGTCACGGTCAGCTTCGGCGCCGAGCTTCGTTCGCGTGTCGAGGTCTTCCGCAACTACCGCGCGGACATGCCCGGCCTCGCAGATGGTGACGACGTCTACTGGCTCAACCGCGTGCGCTTTCACGCGGACATCCAAAGCGAGACGTACTTCCGCCGCCTCTTCCTCGAGGGCACGGGCGCGCTCGCGTACGACCGCACCTTGCCCGGTGGGCGGCGCGGTCAGGACGTCAACGAGATCGACCTCCAGAACGCGTTCCTCGACCTCTGGGTCCCGCTCCCCTTCGAGCTCGGCGGAGTGACGGTCCGCACGGGTCGTCAGGAGCTTATCTTCGGTGCGGAGCGTCACGTGAGCCCGTACGACTGGCTCAACTCGCGACAGACCTTTGACGGCGTCGACGCGATCTGGGAGTTCGGCGACTGGGATATTCACACGTTCTTCGTGCGTCCCGTGCGCATGGAGAAGTATTCGTTCAACAATGCGGACTCGAGCCAGGACTTCTTCGGCGTCTACGCGACG
>CAYZGY010000294.1:0-8985 GCA_964478085.1 uncultured Planctomycetia bacterium | reverse complement strand
CTTCGGTCGCGCGATGCGTCGACCCGTCGGGCGTTCGCCGATCTCGTTGTCGGAGTCGAAATCCGACGTCGAGGAGCGTGCGCGACTCGGCTTTTTGCGCGATGTCTTCTTGCGTGCGGGACTCGGACTCTCGGCGACCGGATCCAGCTCTTCGAAATCGTCCTTCGGAAGCTTGGGCGTGACCGAGGTCGATACCTTCTTCGATCTCTCGACGGGGGTGACGACGATTCCGGGGCCATCGCTTTCCGCGTCATCGCCTCCGTTCTTGGCACGCGCAGCCGGGATTGGGGGAGGTCCGGCCGGCGTTTCGGCCGGCGTTTCGGTCGGCGTAGCCCGCGACGGCTCCTCCGAGGCCCGTTGCGCCGGCAGCTCGACGAGATGGTCGACCAGCCCCTCGCTTCGCGCATTCCCGTTCTCAGAGTCACCATTCGTAGATTCCACCCCGGATGCCGGAGGCGAGACCGAGACGATCGTCTCCGGCCCATCCGCCTTGGGAACAGCGCCGGCGGCGGCCTGATTCGCGGCGGGGTGGTCGGCCGCGAGCAGCGTCGCGTCCAGGTCCTCACCGTCGTCGAAGTCGACATCGTCGAATGGTGACGGCCCGAGGGCGCCGGCTGCCGCGGTGGAATTCGCGTCGGGGCCGCCGTCGTCGTCCTCGTAAAAGAGGATGGCAAAATTTCCCACGCGTAGCTCGTCGCCGTCTTCGAGAGGGCCGCCCCTCGTTCGCAGCTCGTTGATATACGTGCCGTTGCGACTTCCGAGGTCCTTGAACCGATAGGTCATGTTGCGGCGTTCTATGCGACAGTGCTGCTTCGAGACGCTGCGGTCGCGTATCGAAACCTCGGCATCGCGCGAACGGCCGACGAGGATGTCGTCCTCGTCGAGCGTCAGGGCCCAGCTGCCACCCTTGACCAGATCTCGGAGAATTAGGCGCGCCATAGGATCCATCATCATAACGCCAGGGCACGAGTTTCAACCACTATCCTGTCGTGCTGGGGCATCGGTGGTGGCGGGCGCTGACCGCGGGCGCTTTTTGCCGAGCGATCGTGACACCCTAACACGCCACGAGTACACTGACCGTCGACGATTCCACACGTCGTGCCCCCTTTTTGAAGTGAAGAACCAGAAGAAGTGAAGGACCCCGCTATGTCCGCAGGTCCCGATTCCGCGCGCCCAGCGTCTGCGAGCTCGGATTCTGTTTCGAGTGGCTCCGCTTCGAACGACTCGCCGCGAGCCGGGCGATCGCGTCGTCTCGTCCTTTCGATCGTTCTCCTCTTCGCGTCGATCAACGCGATCGGCCTCTTTCTGATCTACCGAAAGATCGCGACGCCGGATCCCGACGTTTTCGGCGTCGAGTTCGCGTCAGCGAAGGGTGATGTTCGAGAATCGCGCGAGCTCGTCGTTCGATTCGGCCGTCCCGTCGTCGCCGAGTCGGAGGTGGTCGGTTCACCGAAGCCCGAGAATCCGGAGTCGAAGTCAGGCTCCAAGATCGTGCCGATCGACGGTGAAGTGAAGAACGAGGCTGCGCCCACGAGTGAAGCGCCGCTCCTTTCGCTCTTCATCGAGAACGCGGGAGGCGAGCTTGCCGAGAGCGCCTCGTCGCTCGACGCGACGGTCTTCTGGCGCGATCGACGCACGCTCGTTCTGCGTCCGAAGAACCGTCTGCCACGTGCGACACCGTTTCGTTTGCATCTTTCCGAGCGCGTCGGCGTCAGCGCCGGACTGACGTTCGAAGGCGAGCGGGAGTTTCGCTTTCACACCTCGCCACTCGCGCTCCGAGGTGTGGAGCAGACCGCCTACTCGCGAGAGTTTCGCGCGGCGCTTCGCCTCCGCTTCACGGACCCGGTCGATCCGGCCCTGCTCGCGACCCATCTCAAGCTTCTCGATCTCGAAGGGGAGGAGCTTCGGTACGTCGTCGACAGCAAAGGACCTGCTCGCAAGATCGAGCTGACGACACGACAACCCGTTCGCTCTCTCGTACTCGCGCTTCGCGAAGGGCTCCGGGGGACGAGCGGCGTGCTCGGTCTGCCCGAGGAGATTCGTCGCGAGGTCGAGCTCACGCATCGATTGCGACTCTCGTCGGCTTCGGCGGAGAGCGCGCACTACGACGCGCCGGACGTTTCGCTCGACTTCAACAACGCGATCGACGAAGTGAGTGCCGGGAACCTCGCCGACTACATCGAGGTCGCGCCTCGCGTCGACTTCGTCGCGACGAAGAGCTGGAGCTCGCGTCTCAAGCTCGTCGGTGAGTTCGAGCCGGGCACCGTCTATCAGGTCACCGTGAAACGCGGCCTGCCGGGACTCGGCGGAACGATGCTGACGGAGGACTCGACGCGCACGCTTCGTGTTCCCGATCGACGCTCGTTCGTGTCGTTCCAGGATTCGAACGGCTTTCTTTCGCCGCACGGCAATCGCCGTATCGTGCTCCGGAGCTCGAACATCTCGAAGTTCCGCGTCACCGCCCATCAGGTGCTTCCGAACAACCTCGTTCACTACATGAACGACTCGTGGGCTCGCTCGCATCACGATCGATACACGCGCGCGCGCAAGTCTCGCGAGTTCGAGATCGCGCCTGCGAAGAATCAGGTCACGGAGACAGCGATCCAACTCGAGGATCTCGTCGCGATAGACTCGACGAGCAAGCCGGACGAGGCAGAAGACGAGGACAGTGCCGACGAGTCAGAAGACGACAAAGACGCGACGCAGGGGATCTGGTTCCTCGAGGTCGAGGCGATCGGCGAGCGATACAGTCGCGACTCGAGCATGGTCGCCGTCACCGACGTGGCTCTCTCGACGAAGACGTCGGACGAAGGCTACCTCGTCTGGGCGACCTCGATTCGAACCGGCGATCCGATTCCGCGCGCTCGCGTCTCGATGTGGTCTCGCAACAACCAGATGCTCGCGTTCGGGTTCACCGATGTCGACGGGATCATTCGTTTCGGGGGCCCCTTCGACACGGTCGACGGCAAACCCGTCGTGGTCGTCGCGGAGAAGGACGAATCGCTGACCTACCTCGCGCTCAGGCGAGACGAGGTGTCGCTTTCGCGATTTGAGACACAAGGTCGGCCGTACCTTACCGAAGGCTACGAGGCTTACGCATTCAGTGATCGTGGCGTCTATCGTCCGGGTGACACGATTCGGCTCGAGGCGATCGTTCGCGATCGGCACCTTCGAGCGCCGGGGAGCTTCCCGGTCGAGTTCGAGGTCTTGCGACCCGATCGAAAGCGTGCCGCGATCGTCCCGGCCGTGATCCGAGAGAGCGGCGGCGTCTCGGCGTCGTGGAGTCTCGCGAGCTCCGCGATGACGGGGCAGTACCGCGCACGAATTCGTCTGCCCGGTGACGACTCTGGCTCAGGCGATCGAAGTCTGGGTTCGGTGCGCTTCCTCGTCGAGGAGTTCATTCCCAAGCGCATGCGACTTTCGGCGTCGGTCGAGGCCGGCGAGGTCGACACGAAGAGCGCTCGGTTCTTTCCGGGTGACGTCCTCGGGGTCAAAGTCGGTGGCGAATACCTCGCCGGCATGCCCGCAGCATCATCGAAGGTGTCCTTGAGCTGGCGATTGACACCGATTCGCTTCGAGCTGCCGGGTCGCCCGGGATTCGTCTTCGGCGATCGTCGTGGCGATCAGGAGTCGGGTCTGAGCAGTATGCCGACGTTCGGATCGTCGGGCACCTTCGAGCTCGACGCCGACGGAACCGCGACGTTCGACGTGACCGTTCCCGACGTCCGTGGGACCGTTCCTTACCGCTTCGACTTCACGGTGACGGCGAGCGACACGGGCGGACGTCCGGTGACCGCGACGACCGGAGTCACGGTCGACCCGGCTCCGTTCTACGTCGGCGCCAAGCGGCTCATGTCCGACCAGATCCAGCTCAACCTTCCGACGACGTTCGCGTGCGCTGCCGTGAAGCCGAACGGCGAAGCGGCGAGTCTCGATGACGTCGAGCTCGTCCTCCGTCGCGTGCGTTGGTCTACCGTCGTCGAGACGACCTCGTCCGGTCGCTTTCGTCACGTCTCGCAGCGATCCGCCGAAGAGATTCGGCGCTACCGTGTCGAGCTGCGCTCGGGCGAGGGGACGGTCGACGTCGTCTTCCCGGCGTACGGCAACTACGAGGTGCTCGTCCAGGACGAGGGTAGCGGCATGCGCGCGCTGCGCGAGGTCTGGGTGTCCGGACCGGGTTGGAACGACACACGATCGCTCGAGCATCCCGAAAACCTCGAGATCGAGGTTCTCTCGAAGCGCGTCCTTCCCGGAGACGAAGCGCGCGTGCTCCTGCGTTCGCCGTTTTCGGGGACGATGCTGCTGACGCTCGAGGCGAACGGGATCATCTCGAGCCGCGTCGAAAAGCTCATCGGCAACCACGGAGAATTCCGCCTGCGAATTCCTGACGATGCGACGGGCAACTACTACGTCGGCGCGTCGGTCGTTCGTGCCGTGAGGCTCGAGAATGAATGGGGACCGCATCGAGCGTACGGATCGGCACCGCTCGAGGTCGACTTCGCCGCGCGACAGCTCAACGTCTCGCTGCAATCTCCACGTATCGTCGAGCCCGAGAGCGAGAGCTCGATCCTCGTGCAGGTGACCGGAGAGAGCGGTGAAGGGGTGCGCGCGGAAGTCTTGGTCGGTCTCGTCGACGAGGGGATTCTCGCGTGGACCGATCACGAAACGCCCAATCCGTTCTCGCTCTTCTACGATCGTCGCCGACTCGGTGTCGGGCTTTCGGATGCTTACGGCGCCCTCGTTCGCGAGACGGGGCTCGAAGCGCGGCGGGCACGAGCGGGAGGCGACAAGAGCGGATCCGAGTACGGAGCTCGCGGCGGGGGACGGGAACGCGAGAAGAGATTGACTCCCGTGAAATCGGGACGCGTGAAGAGCACGGTGATCTGGCTCGGCTCGTTCGAGACCGACGAGAACGGCCAGCTGCTCGAGACGTTTCGGCTGCCGAAGTTCTCGGGTGAGCTTCGCCTGATGGCGGTCGCTCATCGCGATGCGTCGTTCGGTAGCGCCGAAGAGAGCGTCCGCGTGCGAGCGCCGGTTCACATCGAGCTCGGCATGCCGCGTTTCGTCGCGCCGGGAGACGAGTTCATCTCGGTCGTCGACGTCTTCAACAACACGCGCGAGAAAGGCACGTCGACGGTCGAATGGAAGTTCGAGTCGCCGCTCGAGAGCTCTGCGCGCGCAGCCCCCGATCTCGCGTTCGCGAATCTCCCGACGCGCGAGTTCGAGCTCGAGCCGGGTGCTTCGGTACGACTTCAGCACGGACTTCGCGCGACGGACTCGGTGGGCTCGCCGAAGGTCCGCGTGCACGCCGATCTCGCCGGCAAGAAATCGTGGGAGGAGATCGAGCTTCCCGTGCGTCCCGCCGCGCCTCTCGAGGTGACGCCGAGCTCCGGAAGCATCACGTCGGCGGAACCGTGGACGACCGCGTTCGACTCGCGCTTCCTCGAAGGCACGGCGCACCGACGTCTCGTGTTCTCGCCACTGCCGGACCTCGAGCTGCTCGGGTCGCTCCAGTACGTCCTCGAGTATCCGCACGGCTGCCTCGAGCAGACGACCTCCCGGGCGCTTCCGCTCCTCTACCTCGGTGATCTCGCCAAGCTCGTCGACGAGTCGTACGGCGACGGATCGTCTGGAGTCGCCGGAACCGAGGACCAGGTGAAGGAGAAGATCGAGAGCTCCGTCGACCGAATCCTCGGGATGCTCAGCCGACAAGGTTGGATGGGCATGTGGCCCGGCGCAAACGAGGCTTGGCATTGGGGAACGATCTACGCGACGAGCTTCCTGGTCGAGGCGCGACGTTCGGGTATCGACGTTCCGAAGGAGGAGCTCGACTTCGTTCTCGACTGGATCGAGAAGCGTTACCTTCGCGGACGCAGCCGCGACCTGGATCCGTTGACGCGGGCTTACGCGCTCTTCGTTCTCGCACAGACCCCGAGACGAGAGGGAGTCGCGGCCGTGGTCGAGTCGATGCTCGAGAATGCCGACACCGCCGCGGCGGAAGGGACGAAGGCGAAGCGGCCGCTCACCGCCGAAGCACGGTTCTTCCTCGCCGCATCTTGGATGGCGCTCGGCGACATCGCTCGCGCTCGCGGCGCGCTCGGCGAGGAGCTTCCTGAGCCGGAAGGCGTGAGAGACCTGGGCGGCACTCTTCGTTCGCCCGCGCGCGAAACCGCGATTCTCCTCTCTTGTGTGCTCGACGTCGACAAGACTAACCCGTGGGTTCCCGCGTTGGTCTCGCGGCTCAAGGACTATCGAGTCGCAGGTCGTTGGGGCAACACGCAGGAGAACGCGTTCGCGCTTCTCGCGCTCGGGAAGTATGCGAAGCACCGACGGAGCGAGGGAAGCAACTACAACGCGACCATTCGACTCGGCGATCGTGAGCCGGTCGAGCTCGCGGCCGGCGAGACGCGCACCTTCGAGGGCGACTTCAGCGGCGAGAATATTCACGTCGATCTTCACGGTGATGGAACGCTCTACTGGTTTCTCGTCGAGGAAGGCGTGCCGGCCGACGGTGTGACGTCCGAGGTCGACGCGGGCCTCGAGGTCCGGCGTCGATACCTCGACGGGCAAGGCGCCGACGTCGCGGGTCGAAACGTCGAGCTCGGGGAGGTCGTACTCGTCGAAGTTCGCGTGACGACGAATCGACCGCTGAACAACCTCGTCGTCACGGATCTCCTGCCCGCCGGGCTCGAGGTCGAGAATCCACGGCTCGGGCAGACGGCTCTTCCCGGGACGCAGCAAGCGTTCGAGAAAGCGAGGGGCGAGTCGTCGCGCGAGTCTTGGTTGGGAGTTTCGCACCTCGACGTTCGTGACGATCGCGTACTGCTCTACGTCGGGCGGATGAGCGCGGGCACCTCGGTCTACCGTTACGCCGCACGCGCTGTTACGCGCGGCGACTTCCGCGTTCCGGTCATCGCCGCGGAGAGCATGTACGACCCCGGAATCTTCAGCAGGAATGGCGCGGGGAGGCTCGTGATCGCCGCGGCGAAGCCGTGACGCGCTGGCGTCGTTGGAGTTTGCGCGCGGCGCTCGGGAGCTTGGTCGCGCTGACGTTTGTCGTCGTGGTGCTCTCGGTTCTTTGGCAGCTCTTTCCGTTTCGGTTCGAGCAGCTCGACGACTATCCCGCGGCGCAGGTCGTCGCGGATCGTCACGGTGATTGGCTTCGCGTCTACCGAAGCGCGCACGACGAGATCCGGATTCCTGTCGCGCTCGACGAGATGTCTCACTGGATCGCCGATGCGACGATCGCCGTCGAGGATCGTCATTTTTACTCTCATCCCGGCGTCGATCCGCTCGCTGTGATACGCGCCGCCTTGCAAAACGTCTCGCGCGGCAAGATTCATAGCGGGGCGTCGACGTTGACCATGCAGCTCGTGCGCATGCTCGAAGGTCGTCCCCGCACGTACCGTTCGAAGGCGATCGAGGCTTTCTTCGCGATTCAGATCGATGCTCGTCTGACGAAGAAGCGCATCCTCGAGGATTATCTCAATCTCGCTCCGTACGGCGGCAACGTCCGTGGCGTCGAGGCAGCGGCGTGGCGTTACTTCGGCAAAAACTCGCGGGATCTGAGTCTCGGCGAGGCCGCTTTGCTCGCAGGGCTTCCGCAGTCGCCCTCGCGGCTCAGGCCGGACAGGAGCTACGAGCGTGCGCTCGCGCGTCGAAAGGTCGTTCTCGAGTCGATGCTCCGCGAGGGCTTCATCGACGAGGAGCAGTTCGCGCACGCCGTGAGGAGCCGTCCGCGAGTCGAGCTTCACCCTTGGCCACTCGGCGCGCCTCACTTCGCGGATCTCGCTCGTGCGAGTTCGGCCAGCTCGTGTTCGGCAAGCGAGCACTCCCGAGTGCGTTCGACGCTCGATCCGTCGATTCAAGACGTCGTCGAAGAAGCGATCGTCGAGCGTCTCGCGAGCCTTCGACGCACGGCTTCGGAGCTCTCGGCTGCGGTGGTCGTCATGGAGGTCGAGACCGGATTCGTTCGCGCGCTTCTCGGTTCGCCGGACTTTTTCGATCGTTTGCGCCACGGCTCGGTGAACGCGGCGGTGGCGAGGCGATCACCGGGATCGGCGCTCAAGCCGCTCCTTTTCGCGCAAGCGTTCGATCGTGGGATCGTCGGGCCTTCGACGTACCTCGCCGATGTGCCGACTCCTTTCGTCGCCTATGTCCCGCGGAACTACGATCGTCAGTTTCACGGTCCCGTGGCGGCGAGCGAGGCGCTTCGAAAGTCGTACAACATTCCGGCGGTTCGCCTTCAGCAGGCCGTCGGGACGCCGAGCTTCATTCGGAAGCTTTGCTCGCTCGGTCTCGACACCGTCGATCGCGGTGCGAGTCACTACGGTTTGACACTCTGCCTCGGCGGTGGGGAGGTTCGGCTTCTCGATCTCACGAACGCGTACGCCGCGCTCGTGCGGAACGGAGTGTGGCGTGAAGCGCGGTTCGTCTCGTCTGGTGACGAGCCGAGCGTGGCAGGGCAGCCTGTGTTTCGAGAGTCGAGCGCGTACTTCGTTCTCGAGGCCTTGTCGACCGACGACCACTTGCGAGCGGCGACGCACGCGAAGCGCTCCGTCGGGGCTCCTGTGATCGGCTACAAGACGGGCACGTCGTTTGGTCTTCGCGACGCCTGGTGTGTGGCCTTCTCCTCGCGATTCGTGGTCGGAGTCTGGTTCGGCGATTCTCGCGGTCGCTCACGATCGGAGCTCGTCGGTATCGATGCAGCGGCCCCCGCGGCGATCGGAATCGTGGAGGAGATTTCTGCTGGTGCAGCAATCGAGTGGTCTGAGCCTGACGGCCTCGTCGAGATCGCGAGCTGCTCACTGACCGGCTTTCCCGCCTCGGAGCACTGCCCGTCACGGAAGGCCGAGCGCGTCGGGGCTGTGTCGGCTTTCTTGCCGAAGTGCCGCGTCCACGAGATCGTTCGTGTCGATCCGAAGTCCTCTGCACGTGTCTGCGACGCCTGCGTCGGGGAGCGTCGAACGGAAATCCGTGTCGTCG